>NZ_PCMX01000099.1 GCF_002530675.1 Flavobacterium columnare NBRC 100251 = ATCC 23463 | reverse complement strand
GGCAATGATGTAAAAGCCATAAAAACCCGTAGCGGTATAGAAACCCTTGCAAACGATGCCGAAGGAAGCTGGAAACAAAGCACCCCAGATGGTAACTACTTACAATTTGATGGACAAGGCAATGCTACACTTAATATCCCTAAAAACTTCAATATAATGGTAGGTAATGATGTTACGATAACCATAGGAGGGAATTTGTATAAACTGGTAGCATTGAACGAAAATGATACCATAAGTGGTACATCTACAGAAAGTATAGGAGGTCTAAAAAACACGTATATAGGAATGGATATGATGACTCATGTAACGGGTAAATTAGTAGAGGTCATTCAAGGAGATGTGCATACCGAATCTAAAAAGGAAAGAAATGAAGTAGCGGCAGGAAAAGCAATAAGTAAAAGCGAACAAAACACGGAACTACACAGCGACGCTGGGTTAAGAAAGAATGCTGCTGAAAAAACCAATACCCATTAATTATGTCAAGAACAAGAATTGTAGGCGGTAATCTAATTAAGATTACGGGCGGCACGTATAGGATATTTGCAAAAGAAGGTATAGAGTTTCACTCTAACGGTAAAATTATAGAAAACGCAAAAGAAGGGACAATATATGGAGAACCCCAACAACCTCCTAAATTAGAAATAGAATCCAGTATATTTCCTGCTTGTATACATTTTTACCGTTCAAAACTGCATTCAGAGGGAAAATATGGCAACAAAGACTTGTTTTATAAAGGAGAATTTGGCTTTGACAAATTTGAGAGCCAAGTATGTGCAGAGGGTACTTATTCAGACTATCAGCCTTTACTACATACTGTTCCTAAAGAGGAACTTGTAAAAGACGAAAAAATACACCTGAGTGCCTACGCCAGTATGTATCCGCCAGGTGTAGAAGGCAATCAAGACAACAAAAAAAGTACGATAACTGTATATGTACTAGCAAAAGAATCCAAAACAAAACTAAAAAATGCTAGCAAAGTACGCTTTAGCAGTTCAAACCCTACTGCCATAAAAATAGTAGGAAATGACACCCTGACCCTTACAATAAATGATGTTAGCCCACAAGCCTTAACGCTTGAGTGTTTACAACCTTTTGATAAAGATGTGGTTATCACGGCTATTGCAGAAGGCGATGTTTTTGTATTAGGGCAGTTAATTATAAAGGCAAATGCTAAACGGTATAGTACCATTATACAACCTGTAGAAATTGTTTTTTCCAGCCAAGAAAATCTAAATGTTGTTAGCATACCCAATGCCCCACTTTTTAAAGAACTGGAAAAAAAGTTTAACAACAACTCTTTTAACCAAGCTTATATTTATGGCGAGTTAGCCCCCCAAACCCAAAAAATTATAGTTAACAAAAAGGAATTTTTAGACCAAGGATATTTGTTTGAGCTAAATGGGTTGTTATACGGAAGGAAAGTAGAAAAAGATGATGAAGATAAATTAAGAAAGAAATTTAACTCATTAATCGAGTCAAAATACACCAGTGCGTTAAACAAAATGGGCAATCCCGAAGAACTAAAAAATCAAATAGAGAAACAAGAAATTAAGCTACTGGAAACTTTTGACAAAGAATTTGATTATAAACTAGGCCAAGATTTAGTGTATGCACAAAAAAAACACCAAGAAAAAATTGTTACTAAGGCTTGGAACCACCCTAAGGTACAAGCCGAGTATAGTAAGTATCTAAAACTAAAACAACAAAGCAGTGAGGGCGGTGGTACAATGCCCCTTAACAAACCCAATACCCTTCATTTGTTTTATAGTAAGGATATACACGGCGGGGGCGATAGTAGCACTATAGAAACAGATGACAATGGAACCTTAGTACTGCCTAGACTAGTACAGGCCTATTCTTTGCTTGGTACAGGGGTATGTTATATATTTGATTCAGGGCTTAAAGCCGCTGATAATATTACGACGATACTGCACGAGCTAGGACATAGTTTAGGATTGGAACATCCGTTTGAAAAAAAAGTGCTTGGAAACTATGAAAAAAGAATCAAGAATAAACGATATAAAGAAGATATTGAAGCCGAAATTAAAGAGTTAGAGGGGAGATTACAAACAATAGATGAAATACAACCCATGCAAACAGGAACTAATGCACAACACTTATACAATGCGATTAAAATCACTATTAAGATGAACCGAATGGGAGAAGCTTTTGAAAACAACTTTATAGGTGCCATTTTAGGAAACTCGCAAACACAAGGCGCATTAGTATCCGAACAAAACCATCAGTTTTATTTAGGTTCAAATCAAGAATTGAGTGCAATACAGACAGAAACCAAAGAGGAGTTAAAAAATAAACTTAAAGTTTTAAAAACAGAAAAAGAAACGGCTGATGGTTTAGTCGTTTATCCTAACTGGAAAACCCAATCAGAAACCTTAGACAACTATATGGATTATTACCAAAAAGCAAATTCATCGGATATTAACCCCGATTTTGAACGCAAATCCTATACCCAAAAACAATGGCGCATCATGCAAGAAAAAGGCGTTGAAATTACCGTTTTAAAAACTATACAATAATGAAAAGAATTATTATTTTACTCATTTTTACAGTGTTAATATCCTGTGGCAAAAGCACGTATTATGCCTTTGAAGAGTATGATTACGACCCTGATTCAGGAAAAGATTATTTATACAGTTATTGCGCCCTAGAAATCACACCTAAAAAAGAGGTGATTTTTAGAGGATCATCTAGACGATATGTAATTAAAGATAAAAAAACCACTTATTTTGATGATAACAGTAGTTCATATATATATATATATAGCGATAAAGAAGCTACTAATATAGGTGAATATGGTATATTATTTTGTAGAAAATCTTCTGAATGTTTTTATTTTTCTCTTACCGATATTCAAATAAATACAAATGAATTTAGGTTTAAATCAGTAGATATTAATGATTTTTACAATATAAAGAATTGGAATAAGCAATATGTAATGTATAGCTACGACGAAAAAAATAAAGACTCTATTATACTCTCTAAAGCAAATAGTGTAAGTAATTTTATTAAAAATGATAAAGGTCTTAGATATGCTAACATCCCTTGGTTTCCACCTTATTTAGTGAAAGTAAAAGAAATAGACTATAATAAATTTAAAAGGAAATGTCGTAGGTTAAAATACGCACATTTTAAAGATCCTAGAAAATTTGGGGGCAAAGTATTACACGTTGATAAACCGTATTAACCTTAAAAAAAACCTAAAAATGAAGGCGCATTAATATCCGAACAAAACCATCAGTTTTATTTAGGTTCAAATCAAGAATCGAGTGCAACACAAGCGCAAACCAAAGAGGAGTTAAAAAATAAACTTAAAGCCTTAAAAGCCGAAAAAGAAACGGCTGATAATTTAGTTGTTTATCCTAACTGGAAAACCCAATCAGAAACCTTAGACAACTATATGGATTATTACCAAAAAGCAAATTCATCGGATATTAACCCCGATTTTGAACGCAAATCCTATACCCAAAAACAATGGCGCATCATACAAGAAAAAGGCGTTGAAATTACCGTTTTAAAAACTATAACACAATGAAAAAAATTGTTGTATTACTTACTTTTATGACATTAATAGCTTGTGGCAAAAGCACGTATTATGTATATGAAAAATACAAATATGATCCAGATTTTAGAGTAAACTACTTAGATAGTTATTGTGCCCTAGAAATCACACCTAAAAAAGAGGTGATTTTTAGAGGATCATCGAGTAGGTATATAATTAAAGACAAAAAAAGTACTTATTTTGATGATAATAGCAGTGAATATATATATATATATATATATATATATATATATATATATATATAGCGATAAAGAAGCAACCATTATAGGCGAATATGGGATTCATTTTTGCCGAAGACAGTCTGATTGTTATTATTTCTCACTTGATGATTATCAAATAAATACTGGAAAATTTAAATTTAGATTCTCTATAATTAACAATATATACAATGGTAAAAATTGGGATAAAGAATATATATCCTATATGTATAGAGATGCTAAAACGGATACCCTTTTTGCATTAAATAATAATATGATGAAAAATTTTATTAAAAAAGATGAAGATCTAAGAGATGCTAACATCCCTTGGTTTCCACCTTATTTAGTGAAAGTAAAAAAGATAGACTATAATAAATTTAAAAGGAAATGTCGTAGGTTAAAATACGCACATTTTAAAGATCCTAGAAA
>NZ_PCMX01000098.1 GCF_002530675.1 Flavobacterium columnare NBRC 100251 = ATCC 23463 | reverse complement strand
AATTCATCGGATATTAACCCCGATTTTGAACGCAAATCCTATACCCAAAAACAATGGCGCATCATACAAGAAAAAGGCGTTGAAATTACCGTTTTAAAAACTATAACACAATGAGAAAAATTATTGCATTACTAACGTTTAGTATCTTATTGTCTTGTGGCAAAAGCACGTATTATGTATATGAAAAATACAAATATGATCCAGATTTTAGAATAAACTACTTAGATAGTTATTGCGCCCTGGAAATCACACCTAAAAAAGAGGTGATTTTTAGAGGTACATCTAATGAGTATTATATTTATAATAAACCTACCACTTATTTTGATGATAATAGTAGTTCATATATATATATATATAGCGATAAAGAAGCTACTTGGATAGATGAATATGGAATCTATTTTTGTCAAAGACCTTCCGAGTGTTTTTATTTCTCACCTGATGTTTATGAAATAGAAACTGAAAAATACAAATTTCAATCTATCTCAATCAATGATTACTATAATGCTAAAAATTGGAATAAACAATATATAAAATATGGATTTGATGAAAAGAACAAAGATTCATTAGTGCTTTCTAAAACTAATAATGTGATCGATTTTATTAAAAGTGAAGTTGCTTTTAGAAGTGCTAATATCCCTTGGTTTCCACCTTATTTAGTGAAAGTAAAAAAGATAGACTATAATAAATTTAAAAGGAAATGTCGTAGGTTAAAATACGCACATTTTAAAGATCCTAGAAAATTTGGGGGCAAAGTATTACACGTTGATAAACCGTATTAACCTTAAAAAAACCCTAAAAATGAAGGCGCATTAATATCCGAAGAAAACCATCAGTTTTATTTAGACTCAAATCAAGAATTGAGTGCAACACAAGCGCAAACCAAAGAGGAGTTAAAAAATAAACTTAAAGTTTTAAAAACAGAAAAAGAAACGGCTGATGGTTTAGTCGTTTATCCTAACTGGAAAACCCAATCAGAAACCTTAGACAACTATATGGATTATTACCAAAAAGCAAATTCATCGGATATTAACCCCGATTTTGAACGCAAATCCTATACCCAAAAACAATGGCGCATCATACAAGAAAAAGGCGTTGAAATTACCGTTTTAAAAACTATAACACAATGAGAAAAATTATTGCATTACTAACGTTTAGTATCTTATTGTCTTGTGGCAAAAGTACTTATTATGTTTTTGAAGAGTATAATTACGACCCTGATTTTAGAATAAACTATTTACATAGTTATTGTGCTCTAGAAATCACACCTAAAAAAGAGGTGATTTTTAGAGGCACATCAAATGAGTATTATATTTATAATAAACCTAACACTTACTCTAGTTCTAACAGTAGTTCATATATATTTATACATAGCGATAAAGAAGCAACTATTATAGGTGAATATGGTATATATTTTTGTCAAAGACCTTCCGAGTGTGATTATTTTTCACCTAGTGTTTATGAAATAGAAACTGAAAAATACAGATTTCAATCAGCACCTATTAACGATTTTTATAATTCACACAATTGGGGTAAACAGTATATCTCCTATATGTATAAGGATGGTAAAACTGACACCATTTTTGCATTAGATAATGATATGATGAAAAATTTCATTAAAAATGAAAAAGGTTTTAGATATGCTAATATTCCTTGGTTTCCACCTTATTT
>NZ_PCMX01000097.1 GCF_002530675.1 Flavobacterium columnare NBRC 100251 = ATCC 23463 | reverse complement strand
ATGAAAAGCTTTCCGTTTAGGGGAGCTTTTTTTATTTAAATATCTTTTTAAGGATCAAGTTCAAATGTCTTGATCCAAAATAGGATCAAGTCTAAAACGGGATCAAGTCTAAAACGGATCAAGTCTAAAACCTGTGGATTTGATAAATTAGGCATATAAATTTGTAAGTCTAAAAAGAAAGAATTCTATGTTTCTTACGCCTCTAAATTTACTTCTAAAAGCCTTTATTTTTGCATTAAAAGATTCGGCTGAAGCATTGGTACTTCTGTTGTCAAAGTAATTTAGTATTGTTTTATAATGATTTGTTATTGTTCTTGATATTGTATTAAATGTTTTGAATCCAGATTGATTTACTTTTTCATGCCATTTAGCCAATTTGGTATAACCATAAATTTTATCTTTTGTTTCTTTAAAGATATCTGATAATTCCATTGATAGTTGGTAAGCTGTTTTTAAATCCGGATAGTTTTTAAATAAAACTTTAGCTCTTTCTTTTTGATTTTCTGTCCATTTATTTTCCCTTTTATACAACAAGTATCTACTTCTGGCTAGAAGTTGTTTTTTAGTTTCACCATTTTCAAGAATTATGGGGTTGAATTTTTTCTTATTTCGTTTGGCTTTTTCAATGGCTTCGTTTTCATCATCTATTGCTTGCCATCGATGTTTAATTCTAATTTCCTGTAAGGCTTCAATGGCTAATTTTTGCACGTGGAATCTATCAGTTACCAGAGTAGCGTTAGGGAAAGATTTTTTCACAATTAGTTCCATATTGGGAGCCATATCCAAAGTCATCTCTTTAACTTTATTTCTTATTTTTAAGGGTATTTTATTTAATACTTCAATAACATTATCTGCTTTAGTCCCTTTGATGATAGCTACAATGCTTCCAGCTTTGCCTTTAGCTTTCTTGTTAGTGATTATGGTGTAAAGTTCATCATAAGAAAGAGCTGTTTCATCAATAGATAAATTCTGCCCTATGTTTTGAGGATATAATAACCATTCTTTAGCATGAGCTTTTTGATTCCAGTTAGAATAATCGCTTAAAAAATCTTTATACTGATTTTGAAGTATTTTGCCTTTAACACCATAAAATTTGGCAATACTTTTAGTATCATGAGCATTAGTATCTATTGACTTCTTTTAAAAAAGAGGCGAACTCTTGTGTTAAGCGAGTGCCTTTTGCTACTATATTCCAATCTCTAAAAACAACTTTATCGGTAGACAAATTAAGCCATCTTCTTCTTTTTATATGTAAATAAACTACGTGACCTCTTATTGGAAAATCTTGAACGGTAATAGATTCAAAAAAACCTTTTGATTGTAATTTATCTTTTGAATATTCTATAGGAATTTCATTTAATTCTTCTAAATATAAATGTAAAACTTCTTCTTCTTTATCAATTGAAGTTAGTTCAAAATAATGGGTTAGATATTCAGGTAATAAAAGTGTTATTAACGTATTAAAAGAACAGTCCATTTCTATAATTTAATCAATACAAAGTAAACTATTTTAAAATTTCTCCACAACTTTTTGACTTGA
>NZ_PCMX01000096.1 GCF_002530675.1 Flavobacterium columnare NBRC 100251 = ATCC 23463 | reverse complement strand
GGGGTGGGTTTTGTTAGGTATGAACCAATTTGAGTAGGATCGTTTGGGTTTTGTGGTTTCATGACATATTTTGTTTTTGATAATAACAACCATTTATGGAAATATGATTAAGTCAAATATAGTGGGTTTGTTTTATAAAAACAAGTTTTTGTTATAAAAATATAAAATAAGGTTTTTGTTTATTTAGGAGGGGGTATGTTTTAGATTTTATAATAAAAAAGTAAAAGGAGGAAGTAATATAAAGGATTTTTTTACAGATGTAGTTTTGTTATAGGTAAAAAAGAATACTTTTTTAGATTTAAAGTTCTTTTTATTTTTAATGAATTTCTATTGATGGGTTTGTGTTTAGTGAGTATGGTTTGTAATTATTCTATGAATTGGATATAAAATAAAACTCCGGTAATCAGCCGGAGTTTCAATCATCAATCAAAAAACGAACAGTCTTAGACTGTTGTTGCTGTATATATTTTTTTTAATTATAACTTTTATACGGATTACAAAGTTAATGATTTTTAGAAAAAAATACTCTAACCAAGGTAGGTTTTTAAGATTTTGCTTCTAGAGGTATGTTTTAATCTTCGGATTGCTTTTTCTTTAATTTGACGAACACGTTCGCGGGTTAAATCAAAAGTCTCCCCAATTTCTTCTAAGGTCATAGGATGTTGGTCGCCTAATCCAAAATATAAACGAACGACATCGGCTTCGCGAGGAGTTAGGGTTTCTAACGAACGTTCAATTTCGGTACGTAACGATTCATGAATCAATTCTCTATCAGGATTTGGTGACTCTCCAGATCGTAGTACATCATATAAATTAGAATCTTCACCTTCTACTAATGGGGCATCCATAGATAAATGGCGTCCTGAGTTTTTCATTGATTCTTTTACGTCATTTACAGTCATGTCTAACTCAGCTGCTATTTCTTCAGCAGATGGAGCGCGTTCATTAGATTGCTCTAGGAGAGCATACATTTTATTGATTTTGTTAATAGAACCAATTTTGTTTAAAGGAAGGCGTACAATACGAGATTGTTCTGCTAAAGCTTGTAGTATAGATTGACGAATCCACCATACAGCGTATGAGATAAATTTGAAACCACGTGTTTCATCAAAACGTTGAGCTGCTTTAATCAATCCTAAATTTCCTTCATTGATTAAATCGGGAAGAGTTAAACCTTGATTTTGATATTGTTTTGCTACGGATACTACGAAACGTAAGTTGGCTTTTGTTAATTTTTCTAAGGCTCTTTGATCACCAGCCTTGATGCGTTGTGCTAATTCCACTTCTTCATCTGCAGTGATTAAATCTACTTTACCAATTTCTTGTAGGTATTTGTCTAGGGAAGCAGTTTCACGATTGGTTACCTGCTTAGTAATTTTGAGCTGTCTCATTTAAAAATCTCCTTGCTTTTTAAAAGTTGTAATAGTTATACGTAAAGAGTTGATAAAAAGTTACAAAAAAATAAAAAAACCTCGAAATTTTTTTCGAGGTTTCGCTATTTGAATTAATAAAATTAATTAACCTTGTGGGTTTGTTTTTTTATCATCTTTTTTTTCTTCGCGAGGAGGGCGAGGAAGTAATTGTTTTTTTGAAACTTTTTCTTTTTTATTTTTAGGGTCTATGCCTAAATATTTAACCATAAAGACATCTCCTAAATTGATTACGTCACTAGGTTTTTCTGTGCGTTCCCAAGCTAATTCAGAAACGTGTAATAAGACTTCATTTCCAGGTGCTCTGGTGTATTCTACTACTGCGCCAAAGTCAAGCATTTTAGTTACTTTTACTTCGTAAGCTTCGCCTAATTGAGGTTTGAATATCATGGCTTCAATTTTAGCTAAGACAGCGTCTATACCTGTTTGGTTGGTTCCTAGGATTTCAACAATTCCTTTGTCTCCTTCTTCTGTTAATACAATGGTCGTTTCAGTAGATTTTTGTAATTCCTGAATATTTTTACCTCCTGGGCCAATAAATGCTCCAATCATACTGGCTGGAATAGAGCTCATGATGATTTTTGGTGCTTTTGGTTTAACAGCGGTTCTTGGTTCTGCAATGGTTTCAATGATTTTGTTTAGGATGTGCATACGTCCATCACGAGCTTGAGCCAATGCTTGTTCCATGATGTCGTAACGTAGTCCATCAATCTTAATATCCATTTGGCAAGCTGTGATACCATCGGCTGTACCTGTTACTTTGAAATCCATATCACCTAAGTGGTCTTCATCGCCTAAGATGTCTGATAATACGGCAAATTTTTCTCCGTCTGTAATAAGTCCCATTGCAATACCAGAAACAGGTTTAATCATTTGTACACCAGCATCCATTAATGCTAACGTTCCTGAACATACGGTTGCCATAGAAGAAGAACCGTTAGATTCTAAAACTTCTGATACAACGCGAATGGTATAAGGACAATCTGACGGAATCATGTTTTTAAGTGCGCGTTGTGCTAAATTACCATGTCCGATTTCACGACGTGAAGTACCTCTTAATGGTTTTGCTTCACCTGTAGAAAAAGGAGGGAAGTTATAGTGTAAGTAAAAGCGCTCTTCACCTTGTTCAGAAGGTAAATCAATAACGTTGGCTTCTCTAGAGGTGCCTAGGGTTACAGTAGCTAAAGCTTGTGTTTCACCACGTGTGAAAATGGCTGAACCATGAGCAGATGGTAAATAATCGATTTCAGACCAAATTGGACGGATTTCAGTTGTTTTACGGCCGTCTAGACGAGTTCCTTGTTCAAGAATTACGTTACGAACAGCTGCTTTTTGTGTTTTGTAGATATATCTGCTTACTAATTCTTTTAAATCTTCGTTTTCAGTATATTCTTCTTCTGAATATAAGGCTTTTACTTCTTCTGCAATAGCTGCAAATTTTTCACCTCTTTCATGTTTTGCAGACGCTTCTTGAGCTACTGCGTAAAATTTTTCATAACAAGCTTCTTTTACTTTGTTGTAAACGGCTTCGTTGTTTTTTTCTGCTTCGTATTCGCGGTAGGTTAGAGTGCCAATGGCTGCACGTAATTTTTCTTGTGCTTCAATTTGAGCTTTGATGGCTTCATGAGCAAATTTAATAGCTTCTATCATTTCGGCTTCTGAAATTTCTTTCATTTCACCTTCTACCATGCAAACAGAATCTTTGGAAGCTCCGATCATCATGTCAATATCGGATTTTTCAAGTTGTGTTCTGTTAGGGTTAATGATTAATTTGCCGTCTACGCGACCTACTCGAACTTCTGAAATAAAGTTATAAAAAGGGATATCTGAAACGGCTAATGATGCTGAAGCAGCCAAACCTGTTAGTGCATCGGGCATAACATCGTCATCATGAGACATTAATTGGATCATGATTTGTGTTTCAGCATGGTAGTCATCTGGGAATAAAGGGCGTAATACGCGGTCTACTAAGCGCATGGTTAACACTTCGCTGTCGCTAGGACGTGCTTCTCTTTTGAAGAAGCCTCCAGGAAAACGACCTGCTGCAGCAAATTTTTCGCGATAATCTACTGTTAGAGGTAGAAAATCTATTCCAGGGTTAGCTGTTCTAGCAGAAACAGCTGTTGCTAAAAGCATAGCATCGCCCATTCGCACAACTACAGACCCATCGGCTTGTTTGGCTAATTTCCCAGTTTCGATTGTGATGGTTCTTCCGTCTCCTAAATCGATAACCTCTTGAAATACTTTTGGGATCATAAAATCTTTTTTTGTTAAATTAAACAATGGGTTCTAGTTGTGTTGTTGTGTTGTTGTGTTGTGTGTAGTTGTTTGAAACCCAATGAAAAACCAAACTTTTGTTGTAAAATATTTAAAAAATAAAAAGAGGCGCGCGGGCACCTCTTTTCATCTGGATTATTTTCTGATGTTTAATTCTTTGATAATCGCACGATATCTATTGATATCCTTGTTTTTTAAGTAGTCAAGAAGAGATCTTCTTTTACCTACTAGTTTTACTAACGAGCGCTCTGTGTTGTAATCATGACGATTTCTTTTCAAGTGCTCAGTTAGGTGGTTAATTCTAAAAGTAAATAAAGCTACTTGCCCTTCTGCAGAACCTGTGTTTTGAGCTTTCCCTCCGTGTTGAGCGAAGATTTCAGCTTTTTTCTCTTTTGATAAATACATGCTAATATTATTTAAATGATTATTATGTAGACCGAGATTTTCTCGATACGGACGCAAATTTAAAAATAATTATGAATTATAAAACAGGAATTATAAAAATTTTTAAAATATTTTAGCAACTTCTGAATTTACAAATTCTAAAAAACGTTCATCGGCTTCTGTAAAAGGATTTAATACGTGGCTATCAATGTCTATTTGACCAATGTTTATGCCATTTACAAATAAAGGAACGACAATTTCAGATTTTACAGTAAAGCTACAAGCTATGTAATTATCCTGAGCTTTTACATCAGGCACAACAAAGTTAGCGTTGGATTCTGCAACTTGTCCGCAAATTCCTTTGCCAAATGGGATAACTGTGTGATCTGTTTCTGCTCCTACGTAAGGACCTAAATGTAAAGTGCGTGTTTCGTGATTAGCAAAATAAAAGCCTACCCAATTATAGTACGAAATATGATCCTGTAATAACTGACAGATGTTTAATAATTTTTCATCTTTCGAAAATGTACTATTAGTTGTAATGGATATGATTTGTGGTTTTAGATTTTCAAATTCCATGATCTTTAAGTTTTTTGCAAATGTAGATCACTTGTTTTTTTAAAATTATATAAATTTGTTAAAAAATATTTATTTGAAGACACTCATAAAACAGTATCAGCCTTTTTTCCTTTTTTTAGGAAAGTTTTTTTTCTCTTATCTGGTACTTACCATACTTTATAGGCTGTATTTGTCTGGTTTTGTACATCAAGTTGACGGGTTTACTAGAAATGTATCTTGTGCTACAGAAAAAATACTTCTTTTTTTTGAGCAGAGAGTTTATATTGTAGAAGATGCTTTTAATGAACAATATCAATTGTATTTTGAAGGGGAGTATATAGCTCGTATAATAGAAGGATGTAATTCAATTAGTGTTATTGTTCTTTTTGATGCTTTTGTAATAGCGTTTTCTACAGGTTTTCAACAGACATTCGTGTTTTTGTTGTTTGGAAGTGTTTTTATATATGTTGTAAATATCTTACGAATAGCTTTATTGGTTGTTCTTTGTAGTTTATATCCCCAATATGAACATTTTTTGCATGGAGTTCTATTTCCTGTCATTATTTATGGTATAGTATGTTTGTTTTGGTTATATTGGATAAAAAAATACGCTGAATATGTTTCAAAATTTGCTTCAACATAAGTACAGACTTATAGTAGGGATTTTTTCCTTAGTTGTTTTGATGTTGATTAGGAATTATGAATCAACTTGGTTTTATGATCCGTTCATAAGATATTTTAAAAGTGAATTTCAAGGAACATTATATCCACAGTATGATTCGTTTGATCTTTTGCTGAATTGGTTAATTC
Source organism: Flavobacterium columnare NBRC 100251 = ATCC 23463 (assembly GCF_002530675.1). GTDB lineage: Bacteria > Bacteroidota > Bacteroidia > Flavobacteriales > Flavobacteriaceae > Flavobacterium > Flavobacterium columnare. Next base: position 4,139 of record NZ_PCMX01000096.1, on the reverse strand, counting down.
GTTATGGATTAAATACGATAGCAAGCTTGCTAATTCTCTATGTGTTATTTCAGGAAATATCAATAATTAAAATAGCGGTTATTTTGTATGTTTTCTTTTTTGTTTTTTTGATGTTTCTGATTTTTTTAGTTTTATGTTTTTGTGATGAAACGTATGTAATGATCTTGTTTTATATACGTCGCTTTTTGATTCAGCCCTTGTTTTTAATTTTGTTTATTCCAGCGTTTTACTATCAAGAGAAAAATTCAAAATTTAATTAACAACTTGTTGTGGATTCTTGGAAAGAATTATGATTATATTTGTACTGATGAAGTTTCGCAATTTTATAAATATTTGTTTAACATTACTTGTGTTGGTTTCCAATACAGGGTTGGCAATTAATGTGCATTATTGCGGTGAAGTAGTAGCTGCTATTTCTGTTGATAATCTTGAAAAAAGGAATGATTCAGGTTGTTGTGGGGATAAAATGTCAGTAGAAGATTCTTGTTGTAAGGATAAAAAAGTAGAAATTAAAAAGACTACTTCGGAAAATGTTTTAATTCACTCATTTCAGTTTAAATTACTTCCTTTTATAATCATAGAAGGAGGAGGGGGTGTGTTTGATAATTGTATAGCAGAACAAATAATAGTAGGTAGTCTACCCGCTTATTACTGTAATACTCATGCACCACCACTTTATGAGTTATATTCTAAATTACTATTTTATGCTTAATTAACTTAGTGAAATTTGTTTCGGAAATTTTTTTCTATAGGAGATGTTTTACTAATTAATTAAAATAATGAAATCTATCTATTTATTTACGTGTTCACTAGTTAGCACTGTGTTATTGGGGCAAAAGATAGACACTTTAAAAACGATAACAGTTGATTCTAAACGCAATACAATACAAAAATCCTTATTAAAAACTACTAATATTACTGTTCTATCTAGTAAAGAATTATTAAAAGCGGCCTGCTGTAATTTAGCTGAAAGCTTTGAAACGAATCCTACTATTGATGTTAATTATTCAGATGCTTTAACGGGTACCAAGCAGATAAAAATGCTAGGTTTGACTTCTCCTTATTTGTTAATTGCTGAAGAAAATATTCCCTCTATTCGTGGTGCTTCACAGGCGTATGGTATGTCTTTTACTCCAGGGACTTGGGTAGAAAGTATTCAAGTTACAAAAGGCGCAGGAAGTGTAATTAATGGGTACGAAAGTATTTCGGGTCAGATAAACACGGAGTTGCTAAAGCCAGCTAAAGAAATACCTTTTTACTTGAATTTTTATGGGTCTACTGATTCTCGTTTTGAATTAAATACACATTTGGCACAAAAAGTAGGTGCTAAGTGGAGTACTCTTTTATTAGTGCATTCCAATATGAGGGTGTCTAAAAAGGATATGAACAAGGATGGGTTTTTGGATAATCCATTAGGGCGTCAAGTAAATGTGATGAATCGTTGGCAATATGCTAACCCTGAAACAGGGTGGGTAAGTTTCTTGAATTTTCGCTATATGAAAGATGAAAAACAAGCAGGACAAACGGGATTTAATCCCATAAAAGATAAGTTAACTAAAAATAAATGGGGAGCCGAGATTAATACACATCGAGTGGATTTTTCTTCTAAAATTGGTTATGTTTGGAAAGAGGCTCCTTATCAGAGCATTGGTTTTCAAAACGCATTCACTACACATAATCAAAATTCTTATTTTGGATTAAGAACCTATGAAATTAAACAAAATAGTTTGTATTCTAATTTAATTTTTAATTCGATCATACATAATACAATGAACAAATTTGCTACGGGTTTGAATTTTACTTTGGACGATTATAATGAATTTGTTTTAGGACGAGATGTAAGTCGAAGAGATAATTCTATAGGAATGTTTTTTGAGTACACGTATGATAATATGGATAAATTTAGTGTGATTTTAGGGGGGCGTGCGGATTATCATAATCGTTTAGGTTTTTTTATAACGCCTCGTATTCATGCTCGTTATAATCCATGGAAAGATGCTGTTTTTAGAGTTTCAATAGGAAGAGGGAAACGAGCCGCTAATATTTTTGCTGAAAATCAAGCCCTTTTTGCAAGTAATAGAAATTTGAATGTTTTAGGAGATTCAGGTAAGATTTATGGTTTGTACCCAGAAATAGCGTGGAATTATGGTATGGGTTTTTTGCAGAAGTTTCGGATTTTGGGTATGAATGCTGATGCATCGGTAGATTTTTATCGTACTGATTTTCAAAATCAAGTGGTGGTAGATGTTTTACAATCGTATCAAGATGTAAATTTTTATAATCTGGAAGGAAGTTCGTTTGCCAATAGTTTTCAAGCGGAATTTAATATAGAAATTATTAAACGATTGAACCTACGTTCAGCATATAAATTATATGACATCAAAACGGATTATAATTTAGGTCGATACCAACGTCCTTTACAAGCAAAACATCGTTTTTTTTCTAATATAGAATACGCAACAAAGGGAAAAGAAAACGGCAAGCAATGGCGTTTTGATTTTACCTTGAATTGGACAGGTAAACAACAATTGCCTAATACAAATCTAGAATTAGCATCATTATCATCTGATTTTGTGGTAATGAATTCACAGATAACCCATGCATTTTCTTCAGCCTTTGAGATATATACAGGAGTTGAAAATTTAAGTAACTATAAACAACAAAAGGCTATTGTAGGAGCAGAAAATCCATTTGGAGAAAATTTTGATAGTTCAGTAGTATACGCACCCATTTTTGGGCAAATGATTTACACTGGTTTGCGTTTTAAAGTAAATTAAGGGTGATTCAATTGAATAATATTCAATACGTTTTAAAAATCTTATATTTTAAAAAAAATGAAAAAGATAGTTCTAATTTTAGCAGTATTGATGAGTATTTTGAGTTTTTCTCAAGAGAAAAAAAATAAAAATGCAAAATATGATATAGAGGTAAATGGTAATTGTGAAATGTGTAAAAAACGAATAGAAAAAGCTGCTTTTTCTATTTCAGGAGTAAAAATGGCACAGTATGCTATTGAAGGCAAAACATTACATTTAGTGATAAATGAGGAAAAATGTACATTGTTAGATATAGAGAAAGCTATAGGTAAAATAGGACATGATACTAAAAATGTAAAAGCAAATCAAGAAGACTACGAAAAACTTCATGGTTGCTGTCAATATGAACGGAAATAAATAAAAAGCGTGTTAAAAAAAACTTATTAATTATAAAATGAATATTATATTTGGTATTTTAGCTCTATGAAACCATTAATTAAAATAGTGTTACTATTTTTATTCCTTTTTCAATTTACTCCAAGTGTTATTTCTTTGGTAGATAGAGAGAAGGGAGCTAAGTTATCATTGGTTTTACTAGAAGAAGAAGAGGAAGAAGAGTCTACTAAAGAATCTAAAGAAACAAAAGAAATTAAGGAAATAAAAACGGAATTTATTTCTTTTTTTATTGACTATCAAATAACTTCTAATTTTACAGATTTACAAAAAGTTGTAGATATGTATCTTTTGTTAGATTATACTACTGAATTTACATTGCAGATATTACCTCCTGAATGGATTTAAGGCAAAAATGAGTTGAGTGTTTTTTATGCTCAAATGTTTTATGGATTTAAATTTAATTAGGATGACAAAAAAAATAAATATTTTTGGAAACCTTGGTTCTGACTTGCCAGCAGGACTAGTGGTTTTCCTAGTGGCATTGCCTTTGTGTTTAGGTATTGCGTTAGCTTCTGGAGCTCCTTTGTTTGCAGGAGTTATTTCAGGAGTAGTGGGAGGTATAGTGGTAGGTTATTTAAGTAAATCACATCTCTCTGTTTCAGGACCTGCGGCTGGACTTACTGCAATTGTTTTAACAGCAATTTCGGATTTAGGAGCTTTTAATGTTTTTTTATTAGCTGTTTTTATAGCAGGAATTATTCAAATAATTTTAGGATTTCTAAAAGCAGGAGCTATATCTAATTATTTCCCTAATAATGTAATTGAAGGAATGTTAGCAGGTATAGGAGTTATTATATTTTTAAAACAATTGCCTCATGCCTTTGGTTATGATAAGGATTATGAAGGTGATTTAGCTTTTTTGCAACCCGATGGAGAAAATACTTTTTCTGAATTGTTTTCGGTTATAGTATAATCAGCAAAACCAAA
>NZ_PCMX01000095.1 GCF_002530675.1 Flavobacterium columnare NBRC 100251 = ATCC 23463 | reverse complement strand
GTATATATAGAGTATTTGTAAGGATATTAGACGTAATAGTCCAAAATAGGAGAATATCGAATTTATTTTAAAGATTTCATTTGTTAAAAAGAATAATGCTGTAGTAAAATAAATAATACTTATTATTTTTATTGTCCTTTTTTGGGCCAAATCCTCCATAATTTTACTTTTATTACTTATTATGTCGTTTACAAGAGACAATAGAATTTAAGAATTATAAGCAGGAATGAATCAATTCCTTTCTCAAATTTAATAAAAAGATAATTATGTAAGAAAAAAATGCCTAATTTTTTTCTGTTTTTAAATGAAATAAATTATATGATATTTGATTCTGTTTTTTTAGAAAAACTATTAATAATTTCTTTTAATTTGTGTTTTCTTTTAATTTTTTTACTTTCTTTTTTTTCTTTGTTTTTTTTAAGTTTATTATTAAATTTTTGAATATTTTCTTCGTTTTTACGACTCATAGGTATTTCTTTTTTATTTCATCTAAGGTTAGTTCTGTATAGATTAAATCATGTATTATTTTTTCTCTTAAAATAGTAATATCGTCATCAAAATATTTTGCCCAATTCGTAAGATTTAAAATATTACGAGCATTTTTTAATCTTTTTTGAGTTTCCTTACTCGTTCTTAAAATAGCACAGCCATTGTAATCTTTTGTTTGTTTATGCAGATAATGAATTTCGTTACGTGTTAGATCCCAATCGATATAATATAATTTTTCAATTTCATTATCTGGAAAAAAACTATCCCAAGTAGCAAAGCCTAATTTGTATTTAGAAGGTTCTAACTCCTGATCTATTAATCGCCACTTTGAATTTGCAAATCGTCCCCAATGATTGGATAATCTATAAATACCTTTTTCTATATAAAAATATTTGCTGCCTGATTTACTTATAAAATCAGGTGTTAAGCAAGAAACAGATGAATGGGGAACCTCAGTAAATACACAAAAAGTTTTTTTGAGTGAATTTATCTTAGGATAATATTTAGAATTTGTTTTCTTCAAAATTTTAAATAAAACTTAAAAATGATTTATATAACTACAAAAAGGTTATTTTTGTGGTTCAAAATTAGTAAAACTATTTTATAGTTCTTTATATTATTAACAAATACATACAGATGAAAAAAATTTTAGGAATCAGTTTAATAACCTTATCTATTGCATGTAATGGTATAATTGGTAATGGATTTAAATTTGAAGGAGAAATCAATGGCTTAAAAGATGGTACAAAAGTGTTTTTACAAAAACAAGATGAAAATACAGGTATGCCTGTAGCTATTGATACAGCAAAAATAGAAAAAGGTAAATTCGTTTTTGAAGGTGAAGCAAAAGAACCGCAAGTACACATGGTTTCTATTGAAAATCAACAAGGAGGTTTCGTTTTTATTTTAGAGAAAGGAAATATAACAGCAAAAATTAATAAAGACAGCATTCCATTGGCTAAAGTTGGAGGTACTTATAATAACGATGAATTGATTAAGTACAATACAGAAATGATGGGAATATCTAAGCGTATGATGTCGTTTCAAAAAGAAAACATGGCAAAAATGGAAGAAGCTCAGAAAGTAAATGATTCTGTTACAATGCAAAAATTAAATACAGAGTTTTCTAAATTTCAGGAAGATTTTATTACTTCTGGGGCTAAGTATATTAATGAAAATCCAAAATCATTCATATCATTATTATTAATTCCTACACTTTTTAATACTCCAAATGCAGATATAGTTAAGATTAAAAAATCTTTTGATGCTTTAGAAAATGATATAAAAGAAACGACCGCTGGTAAAAAAATCAAAAAGCAATTAGAAGATTTTGAAAAAGCAATGGCAGGAACAAAAAAAAAAATAAAGTAACTAAAAAGGCTCCTAACTTTAGTGCTAGAACACCTGATGGTAAAACACTGAGTTTAAAAGAGGTTTTAGGAAAAGTTACTTTAATCGATTTTTGGGCTTCTTGGTGTGGTCCTTGTCGAAAAGAAAATCCAAATGTAGTGGCTCTTTATAAAAAATGGCATTCAAAAGGATTAAATATTATAAGCGTATCTTTAGATAAAGATCTAACAAAATGGAAAGAAGCCATTAATAAGGATCAATTAACTTGGAATCATGTTTCTAATTTGAAGCAATGGGAGGATCCAATTGCTAAAATGTATCAAATAGAAAGTATTCCATCAACAGTATTAGTTGATGAAAAAGGAAATATTATAGATACGAATCTTTTTGGTGAAGATTTAGAAAATGAGATAAAAAAAATATTAACCAAATAAAATTCTAATTTTTATAGAATTAATTTAAGATATTTTTGATAAAAAAGAACACTTTTTTAGCGAATTTTAATTATTAAAATTATTCATTATCC
>NZ_PCMX01000094.1 GCF_002530675.1 Flavobacterium columnare NBRC 100251 = ATCC 23463 | reverse complement strand
GAGTATATATTATCCAGATTTAAAGATTTTTGAAACTTTTTTGAATTCGAATATTCAAAATTTAACTGATCAATTAAGAAATAAGACTTACAAAGCTGAACAGGCTCATAAAATATTTATTCCTAAAAAAAATGAATTAGTAAGACCTCTTTCAATGCTTAAATTTACTGATCTTCTAATTTATCAAGCAATAGCAAACATTATTGTAGATTTTTCTTTTGATAAGATTGCACCTCTATATGGGAAGACAATTTTTGGAAATATAGTAAATCCTACAAATTCCAATGAAACAGATAAAATGTTTTTTTTTCAACCTTGGAAAAAAAGTTGGAAGAATTTTAGTGATCGTTCAATAAAGTATTTCAATGATGGCTATGTTTATTTATCTGAATTTGACATTGCTTCTTTTTTCGATACAATTGACCATAATATACTATTTCAAATTTTAAAAAAAAATTACGGGATTGACGAATCAATAATTAATCTATTAGAAAATTGCTTAGAAACTTGGACAGGTGATTTTAATCATCGAACATTTATTTCAAAACACGGAATACCTCAAGGTCCATTAGCTTCTGCCTTTTTTGCAGATTTATATTTAATCTATCTAGATGATGAAATAACAACTAAAGGAAAACTGGAAATAAAATATTTGAGATATGTAGATGATATAAGAATTTTTAGTCGAGACAAAAAAATTTCAAGAAAAGCAATTGCTGCCTTAGACTTAATATCTAGAGATTTAGGATTAATTCCTCAAGGAAATAAAATATCTATTAAGAAAATTGATGACATCAAAAAAGAACTTAAAGTTCAAAATAATAAGTTTTCAGAAATAAATAAAGAATATTTAAAAGAAACAGATGGAAAACCAATAAAAAGTCTTAAATCTAAAACCCATCGCCAATTAAAAAAAAGGTTTTTAGAATGCTTCGAGGAAGATGATTTAAAAAGGTCTGAAGAATATTTAGACAAAACAATAATAGGATTTTCTCTTTTCAAACTTAATAAAGATGATGAAATTAAAGAAAAGATTATCTCAAATTATGAACTTTTGTTTACGCAATTCGAAGGAATTTTATATTATTTACAAAAGCATTATAATGATTCGCAAGAAGTCAAATCTTTCCTAAATTCTGTTTTATTAGATGAAGATATATTATTTCATCATTTAACTGCATTGATATTTAAATGGTTTCCAAAGATTGAATTTAATGAAAGTATATTTGAAAAATATATTTCTAAAGGAAATAGAAATTGGCTTGTGAGATATTATATGATTGATTGGCTATATCACAATAAAAAAAATGAATTATTTGAATTACTTTTAGTTGAAAATGGCGGCAATTATTTCATCGAAAGAAAGATAAATGATTATAAGTTTATTTCTTCTTCAGACCCTACTTACAAAAAACTCTTTACTATTAGATTATTAAAAAACAAAAACGATTTATTGGCTTTACAAGGATTGTATTTATCTATTCGTAATTTAAGTGTATTTTTAAGCATTGATCTCAATTGTGACTACAATACGTATGTCAAAAAAATTAAAGGAGGTAACATTGAAGATTATATCTCACAAACTTTAAAAAACATTTATAATATAACTAATCCAGAAACTTTTTTTAATAAAAATATTTGGAATGATGATATAATTTATAACGAACTAAACGAATCACTTTTTGGATATGAAAAATTCAGGTTTAATGAACCTTCAATTGCCATTTTAAACTTAAACAATTTTAATAATTTATGCTTTGACAAAATATGTGAACGATTAAACATAAAAAAACCTTCTAAAGAATTTGGAGTAAATCTAGACTCTCAAATCATAAATGAAGATTTTCCAAAATCTAATAGATATTGGATTGAAATTAATTCAAAAAGAAATCAAAAATCAGAAGCACATCCGTATGATCGATATGGTCAAATAAGAATTAAAATTGATAAAAAAGACTTAGAGAATTTACACAATAAACAAATTGAAACATTAAAAGAAATTTGTCTGTTTAGAAAATTTTGATATGATAATTAATTTTTCATTTTTAAAATTTGTTTAGCTATAGTAATCAAAATATCTACTAAAATAGATCAAAATGCAACCCCACCGCATCTTCAAAATGTCTTTCGCTTCCGTTTATCCGCATTACATCGCTAAAGCTGAGAAAAAAGGTCGTACCCAAGCCGAAGTCGATACGATTATTTGTTGGTCAACGGGTTATCATCCAATACAATTGGAGGAAATCGAGGATAAATTGATGCGACAAATTCGTTATCTCGATAAACTTATTTATGAGTTAGCAAAGGGCAAAGTGATGGAGAAGATATTAAGGGTATAACATTACTTCATAAAAATTTCATTAGATTTTTGTAGATGACGAAAAAAAATCTATATATCATTTCGGGTTGTAATGGTGCTGGAAAAACCACAGCCTCTTTTACCATTTTACCTGAAATTTTAGATTGTAAAGAATTTGTAAATACAGATGAAATTGCGAAAGGGCTCTCCCCTTTTCAACCTGAAAAAGTAGCTTTTGAGGCGGGTAGAATTATGCTTCACCGAATGAGAACTTTGTTGTTCTTTTGGTTAAAAACAACAGAATTAGCAAAAGAGAAAGTAAAAACAAGGGTAAAAGAAGGAGGTCATATATCCCTGATTATATTATTGAAAGAAGGTACAAAAAGGGCATCTGTAGTTTATTTATACCATTTAAACTTTGAAATTTCCTCATAATACTATTTTTTTAACCTTGAAACTGTCTAAAAAGTTCACAATCTTTTCGATCAAAGGGAGAAATCACATACTATTGATTATGAGACTCCTCCTTATGTCGGGGTGACAAACTGTATATTGATTTAGACACTATCTTACAAAAGCAATAAAAATTAGTGTTGGTTCTCGATGCGCTTCGCGCTCGAACGAACGATTATTTCAATTATACACTCAACCGTTTGTTCGAGTTGTTTAAAAAAAACGTATTGAGAACTTTACTTTTTAATCCAGTATATTTTAAGCTTAAATGGTATAATTCAAATTAAACGATCCTAATTAGACCGAAACTGGCTGTTATTAAAGGTCGGAAATACTATCCTTTCGTCTAAAAGAAGTTTAAGGAAATGAATAAACAAAATGAAATCACATAATACTAACATGTGATTTCCCTTGTCGTAGAAGAGACAAACTATATATTAAGTTACTACTTTTTAGACATCTTATTTATTAGAAAAAAATTCTTAATCTATTTTAAACCCAGATTACGCATTAAAAATTCATTAGAGATAAAATGCTTTTTTAATATAAAAAAGCATTTTTTTTGTCCTAAATGTAGTAAAACTACAACTTCGGTAAAAAATTTCCATGTCGTATTTTATCTTCTTTGCCCTTTTCATCTTGATCACAAAGTATAACGCATAATCTGGGTTAAATTTCAAAAATCATCATAATATATAGACTTGCTTTGTAATGGTTGCTCTTCCCCAGTTATAATTGGGAGGAGATGAAGACCACATATTAAAAAGAAAATTTGAATTAAAGTACGAATAATATTCTATATAACCATTAAGAGAATAAGTAATATTTACTGGAGATGCTCCTGTAGTGAATTTTTCGATATATGTATTTGTAATCGTTGACATATTTGCAGTAGAACCAGTCGATGGTGGTGCTTCATAATTATTTACAATAGTTGATTTCCTAGACCCTGCTTCTGCTTCAGTCCCATTCTTTAAAAATCGAATACCATAATACCCTATCACTTCTTCTTTAGGAAAATTAGAAATACCTACAGGAACGGAATAGTTTATAATAATTATACAGTTTTTATTTGCTGGAAGGCTAACACTGGTAGACAACCCTAAATTCAAATTATTAACGATACCGGGAGATGCTATTGAATAACTAACAGGATTTAAAGCCACAATCCCATCTACATCTGAAAGAAGATGCGTATTAAATGTTCCTATATTTCCGTTAGCATCACTCGTAAGTATTTGAGTTGAACTTGTAGTAACAGGAATGTTACGAATTCGTAAACTCCCATTTACATCTAACGTAGAAGTAGGCGAAGAAGTTCCTATTCCTAAATTACCTGTACTTGTGACTCTTAATCTTTCAATATTATTGGTCCTTGTTACAAAGTCATTTGCATTTGTTGTACCTATAAAATTCGTGTTTGGATTAGTATTACCATTCCCCAAAATACTCCAATTCGTTGGAGTAGTTGTGCTTTGATTCGTTAAAAGTAACCATTTCGTTCCATTCCAATAATAAAAACCAGACACCACATCATTAGGAGCTATACCAGCAGTTACAGTATTATAAACAATTGTCCCTTCTGCAATTGAGCCTCCTTGCGGATTTAATACGGGTGCTTCACTATTTGATGCTGTTAGTTGCACTCTTGGAGGTACCAAACCACTTGTATTAGAACTAATATCTAATATTCCTTGAGGCGTTACCGTTCCAATCCCTACTTGTCCATTGATTATTATGGAGCTTAAAATAACAAAAATTAACAATACTCTTTTTTTCATCCCGCTTACATTTAAAATCATTTACAAAGTTAATAAATTAAGACTGTTTTAATATATTTTACAACAACAATATTTAAGTTATACTACTAAATATCAGTATTTTACTACAAAACACCCTTTTCAAGAAATAAATACATCA
>NZ_PCMX01000093.1 GCF_002530675.1 Flavobacterium columnare NBRC 100251 = ATCC 23463 | reverse complement strand
CGATCTTTAGCAATACCGTTTTTAACTAACCAAGCTACTGTTTCTTTTGCTCTACGATCTGAAAGTTTAGCATTATAGGCTACTGTTTGACGACAGTCGGTATGTGATCGAACATCTACCTTCATGGTTGGATATTGCTTCATTACTTCTAAAATCTTGGCTAATTCTACAGCTGCATCAGCACGGATAAACGATTTATCTAAATCGAAATAAATGATTTTAATTTCAAATATTTTAGCTAAATCGGATCCTTCTTGTATTACACGTACTTTTTTAGCGGTGTCAATAGGTAGATTTGTTTTTCCTGTTTTATTTGGAATGTCTACTGGTTTTTCTTTGGTTTCATAATCTTCTTTTTCTGCTCTTACGTAATATTTTTTACCCGCAGGAACTTTTTTGAAATCATAAAAACCTTTTTCATCAGCAAGAACTTTTCCTATTTCATTAAACGTCTCATCATATAATGTTACTGTGGCTCCAGGAATTACTTCTCTAGTTTCAGAATTTGTAACAACACCTGCTAGTTCGTGTTGAATTTCTAGATTGAGTGGTGATTTTTCTATAAAGCTATAGATGTCATCTAATCCTTTGCCTCCTGAACGGTTTGATGAAAAGAAGCCTTTTCCTTTTTCGTCTATGATAAAGGCGAAGTCATCCATCGGACCATTTACTGGAGATCCTACATTTACTAAATTGGATACCATGCCTTTCTCATCTAATTGTGCGGCATAGATGTCTAATCCTCCTAGTCCTTGTTGACCATCGGTTGCATAATATAGTACACCTTTGTCAGTTATGAAAGGAAAGGTTTCTCTGGCTTCTGTATTGATTGTATTTCCTAGGTTAATAGGTGTTCCGTAGCTATTTTCTCCTAAAATAGCTACCTTGAACAAATCCGATTCTCCGTATGTTCCTGGCATATTAGAAGCAAAATATAAAGTCTTTTCATCAGGGGATAAAGCCGGATGGGCTACACTGTATTGATCGCTATTAAATGGTAGTTCTACTATATTAATCCATTCTCCTTTTGCATTTAAATTAGCACGATAGATTTTCAGATTGATGATTTTTTTATCATCTCTTCCTACTTTTCCTTCATTGAAATTATTACGGGTAAAGTATACCGTTTTTAAATCTTTGGTAAAAACGGGAGAATCTTCGTGATATTTAGAATTGATTTCTTTAGCAAAACGAGTTGTATTAAGAAGATCGTCTCCTGTTTCATTTTTATCAGCAGCATACAGGTTGGTAAATGATTTCCCTGTCCATTTAGCTTTTGCTTTGAAAACGCCGATGGTATCTCTAGTAGATGCAAAAAGTACTTTGTCTCCATAAAATGCGGTACCATAATCGGAAGAACTGCCGTTAATGCTTACTGGTTTTATTTCAAAACGCCCAGAATTTTTTGCGATAATATTTTTATAATCTTTTTGATTATTATAAATATTGGCTCTTGTATCCTTTGATGTTAACTCATAAAACTTACTCATATATTCATCGGCTTTTTTGTAATCTTCTACCGATTTGAGGGTTTGTGCATAACGATAATAGTATTCGGGTTCTACTGTTTCGCCTAAAGCAAATAATTCAGCATACCATTTATGAGCATCTACTAATTTAGCATTGTAATAATACGAATCTCCTAGGCGTTGGAATAACTCTTTGGATTTATATCCTTTTTGAGCTACTTTTAAGTAGGTGTCAATTGCATCGACGTATGCTAAACCATTATAGTGATTACCTGCTTTTATGATTTTTTTCTCTTGTGCATATCCTCCGTGCAAAGACAATCCTAATACGGTAAATAAAATTATTTTTTTCATAATAATAGTTTTAGAAGAAACGTGGGGCTACCACTTTTTCTACACGTTTAAACAATTCATAACGTAAAAATACTTCATGTGAGCCAGAGTTAAAATTTCCTAGTCTGGTAACATCTCGATCATAGGCATATCCTATCAACCATGAGTCATTAATCTGAAATCCTGCCATGGCACTCCACGCAGCGCTCCAACGATAGGCGGCTCCCAATGAAAATTTTTCATTAAACCAAAAATTCCCTGATAAATCAACTTGTAATGGGGCTCCATTAACATATTTAATCATCGTTGTGGGTTTAAACTGTACTTCGCTACTTAAACGAAATACGTGTCCCGCTATTAAATGGGGGTGCATACGCTCACTGGCTACGTATTGCACGTCATTATCATAATATTTTTGTTCTAATATAAAAGGGATGGATAGTCCTACATAGGTCTTATCTGAATACCAAAATGCTCCAGCTCCTATATTAGGAAAAAAACGATTGTCTACATTTTGTCTTATCAAACCGTCGGATACATTATGAATCTTAGTCTTATTAAAATCAACACTAAAAAAATTGGCTGTTCCTTTTATACCAAACGACAATTTAGAATTCTCGGAAGTATTAATATTATAACTAAGGTCTACTGATATAGCATTTTCATCTGATGGACCTATTTTATCGTTTATAACACTTACTCCTAATCCCATCCTATTGTTAAGACCTAAAGGGGTACTCATTGCGACTGTATTTGTCTTTGGGGCTCCTTCTAATCCTACCCATTGGGAGCGGTGCATTACTAAAGCACTAAAACAACCGCGGGTACCTGTGTAACCAGGATTTACATTAGCAGTGTTATACATATATTGAGTATACTGTGCTTCTTGTTGAGCAAAACCAACTCCACTCATTAAAAGTAGTAAATATATAATTTTGTTTTTCATATCATATTATTTTTTAAATATCCTCCGCCCTAAAGGCGGAGGTATATTAATTCTCTATCTATTGATATATAAATAACCTGCTTTCTCTTTGGTTACACTACTCGTGTTCTCATACTTAAACATATAATAATATGTCCCTTCTGGCAATTCTTCTAATTGTTTGATCGTAACTCGTCCTGATGATATCCCTCGGAATGCTCGATCATTATTATTATATCCTTTTGCCTCATATACTAATACTCCCCATCGGTTGTAAACTTCTACTGAGTTATTAGGAAATTTATCTACACCATCTATAAAAAAGACATCGTTATCTCCATCTCCATTAGGGGTCATGTGATTATACACTACAACTTCCTCATTGTTTGATGGATGAACCGTTACTGTTACAGTGGCGGTATCGCAAATA
>NZ_PCMX01000092.1 GCF_002530675.1 Flavobacterium columnare NBRC 100251 = ATCC 23463 | reverse complement strand
TTTTTTCTTAGAGTATTTGTACCTTTATCATTCTATGGTCTGTTTTGGATTGTTTTGTTTTTAAAGGGTGGTTTGCGTGAGGGATGGCAGTGGCATCCTTTTGCTGAATGCTATAGCTTTTTTTTGTGAAGGTTTCTTTAGCAAAAGATAGAACGGACAGCCCGACCCGAAGGGGCACGCCCATAGAATCAAAGTTAAACAATTATTTATCTATAAAAATTAACTTACCCCCGTAAAACTTATTTATTATTCTTTGTTTCTATTCCTTCCTTATTTCATCATCTTTTTATAAGACCTAATTATTTACCCCATATTACTCAATTAGAAATTTATTACAGATAAAAATAACTTTAAATGTAAAAAAACTCATTTTTTCACCCTCTATATAAAACTACAGCTCTGGCAAAAAAATTCCGTGTATTTTCATTTTCTTTGCTCTTTTAATCTTCATCTAAAAATACAACACACAATCAGAGGTCAAAGTAATTTTTTAAATTCTACCTATATATATTGTATCTATTTTTATAAACCTTTATATTTGCGTTCTTAAATTTTTAATATGATTAAGATTACTTTACCAGACGGTTCGATTAGAGAGTACGCAAGTGCCGTGACTCCTATGGACGTGGCTAAATCGATTAGTGAAGGTTTAGCGCGCAATGTTATTTCGGCAAGCTTTAACGGGACAACCGTTGAGACGGTTACCGAATTGACTACCGACGGTAACTTAACTTTATTTACTTGGGATAACGTGGAAGGAAAAAAAGCTTTTTGGCACTCGACTTCGCACGTGATGGCTCAGGCTTTAGAGGAACTTTACCCTGGCATCAAACTAACTATTGGCCCTGCCATAGAGAAGGGATTCTATTATGATGTTGATTTTGGTGAACATAAAATTACCGACGCTGATTTCAAGAAAATTGAAGACCGTGTGTTAGAAATCTCTAGAGAGAAACACGAATTCAAAATGCGCAGTGTAACTAAAGCAGAAGCCTTAGAAACATATAAGAACAATGAATTCAAAACGGAGTTAATTCAAAATTTAGAGGACGGTACGATTACTTTTTGCGACCATGCTACTTTTACCGATTTATGTCGTGGCGGACATATTCCGAATACTGGGATTATTAAAGCTATGAAAATTCTTTCGGTTGCGGGTGCTTACTGGAGAGGCGATGAAAAAAACAAACAGTTAACGCGTGTTTATGGTATTTCGTTCCCTAAACAAAAAGACTTGACTGATTATTTAGCTTTATTAGAGGAAGCAAAACGTCGTGATCATAGAAAACTAGGAAAAGAACTTGATTTATTCCATTTTTCACAACGTGTTGGTCAAGGTTTACCCTTATGGCTACCAAAAGGAGCTGCCTTACGTGACCGTTTAGAGCAATTCCTAAAGAAAGCACAAAAGAAAGCAGGTTACGAACAAGTTGTTTCTCCACACATTGGTCAAAAAGAACTATATGTTACTTCGGGACATTATGCAAAATATGGGGCAGACAGCTTCCAACCTATTCATACACCTGCAGAAGGTGAAGAGTTTTTATTAAAACCGATGAACTGTCCACACCACTGTGAAATTTACAATGCCAGACCTTGGTCATACAAAGACTTACCAAAGCGTTATGCGGAATTTGGTACAGTATACAGATATGAGCAATCTGGCGAATTACATGGATTAACTCGCGTTAGAGGTTTTACACAAGATGATGCACATTTATTTTGTACTCCTGATCAATTAGATCAAGAATTTAAGAATGTAATTGACTTGGTATTATATGTATTTGGTTCCTTAGGATTTGAAAATTTTACAGCTCAGATTTCGTTAAGAGATCCAGAAAAACCAGAAAAATATATTGGCTCTGATGAAAACTGGGAAAAGGCCGAGAATGCAATTATCAATGCGGCTAAAGAGAAACAATTAAATACAGTTATTGAATACGGTGAAGCTGCATTTTATGGTCCTAAATTAGACTTTATGGTTAAGGATGCTTTAGGAAGAAGTTGGCAATTAGGAACTATTCAAGTAGACTATAACTTACCTGAGCGTTTTGATTTGACTTACAAAGGCTCTGACAATGAATTACATAGACCTGTAATGATTCATAGAGCCCCTTTTGGTTCTATGGAGCGCTTTATTGCAATTTTATTAGAGCATACAGGAGGAAATTTTCCTCTTTGGTTAATGCCTGAACAGGCTATAATCTTATCTTTGAGTGAAAAATATGAAAATTATGCGAAAAAAGTTTCAGATTTGCTAGAAAATCACGAAATTCGCGCCCTAATTGACAACCGAAACGAGACGATTGGTAAGAAAATTCGCGAAGCGGAGGTTAAGAAGTTTCCATTTATGTTGATTGTGGGTGAAGAAGAAGAGAAAAATGGAACGGTATCTGTTCGCAGACACGGACAAGAAGGAAAAGGAAACATAACCTTGAAAATAGAAGATTTTGCTACTTTAGTAAATGAGGAAGTGAGCAAATCTTTAAAAACATTTGAAGTTTAACTAAAAAATTAAAAGTTATCGCAATCAGGAACAACAGAGGTAATCAACCTCGCGTAGAAAAAAAAGACGAACACAGAATTAATCAATATATTCGTGTTCCAGAGATTCGTTTAGTAGGAGATAATGTGGAGCCTGGAGTTGTAAAGACTTCAGACGCTTTGCGTATGGCAGATGAATTAGAACTTGATTTGGTTGAAATTTCTCCAAACGCTGAACCTCCTGTTTGTAAAATAATGGACTATAAAAAGTTCTTATACGAACAGAAGAGACGTGAAAAAGAATTGAAAGCCAAATCAACTCAGATCGTTATAAAAGAAATTCGTTTTGGTCCTCAGACAGATGAGCATGATTATGAATTTAAAAAGAAGAATGCTGAAAAATTCCTCAAAGACGGAGCAAAATTAAAAGCTTTTGTATTCTTTAAAGGTCGTTCTATCATTTATAAAGAGCAAGGACAAATCTTGTTATTAAGATTAGCTCAGGATCTTGAAGAGGTAGGAAAAGTGGAAGCTATGCCTGTTTTAGAAGGCAAACGTATGATTATGTTTATCACTCCTAAAAAAAAGGGTAAGTAAGAATTAGACATTAGCCTAACTGCTTTTGACTAATTATTTAAAATAGTAAGTAAGTTAAATTAAATAAATTTGGGAAATTATGCCTAAAATGAAAACTAAATCTAGTGCTAAGAAACGTTTTAAGGTTACTGGCTCTGGAAAAATTAAAAGAAAACACGCTTTTAAAAGTCACATTTTGACTAAAAAGTCTAAAAAACGTAAATTAGCGTTAACTCACTCTGCTTTAGTTCATCAATCAGACGTGAAAAGTGTAAAAGAACAATTAAGAATTATCTAATTAAGCGATTAGTAAAAATAAAAAGTGATTAGGTCACTATAGCTATTTACTAATTACTACTAAGTATTTAATTTGATAATTTCGGTTAAAACAATTTAATAACCCTGGGGTGGGCTTTTAAGAGTCTGATAAATTTCAGAACGCCTTACTTCAAAAAAGTAAAAATTATGCCAAGATCAGTAAATTCAGTTGCTAAAAGAGCAAGAAGAAAAAAGATAATGAAGCAAGCCAAAGGTTTCTTTGGTAGAAGAAAAAACGTTTGGACAGTTGCTAAGAATGCGGTTGAGAAAGCAATGTTATATGCTTACCGCGACAGAAAGCAAAAGAAAAGAAATTTCCGTTCTTTATGGATTATGCGTATCAATGCAGGTGCTCGTTTAGAAGGAATGTCTTATTCTCAATTCATGGGTAAATTAAAAGCTAATAACATTGAGTTAAACCGTAAAGTTTTAGCTGATTTAGCTATGAATCACCCTGAAGCTTTCAAAGCTATTCTTAACAAAGTAAAATAATAACGTTTAACAATATATTTAACTTACTTAAAAAATCCCAGTCGAAAGATTGGGATTTTTGTTTGTAGATTTCCATTTTAAATAAAGCTATGAAAACTGATAAAAATAAAGGCTTGCATCCCAGAAATAAGCATAATCAAAATTATAATTTTTCGTTATTGATTTCTGAATATCCTGATTTAAAAAAACACATTAATCTGAATAAATTCGGAAGTGAAAGTATTGATTTTGCTAATCCTGATGCTGTTAGAAGCTTAAATAGTGCTTTATTAAAATATTATTATCAAATTCATTTTTATAGGTTACCTAAAACTAATTTATGTCCGCCAATACCAGGCAGAGCTGATTACATACATTATATTGCTGATCTACTAGCCAAAGGTATTAATGGAACTTTACCAACTGGAAGTGGTATTAAAATATTAGATATAGGGACTGGTGCAAACTGCATCTATCCTATTTTAGGGAATAAAATATATGGCTGGACTTTTGTAGGAACAGAAATAGATAAGCCTGCGAAACTAACTGCAGAAAAAATAATTGAAGAAAATGAATTAACTAAGTCTATTACGTTACGTCTTCAAGAAAGTAAGAGAAATATTTTAAAAAATATTATTCAGCCCAGTGAACGGTTTGATTGTGTAATTTGTAATCCTCCTTTTCATAATTCTAGAGAAGAAGCCACCAAAGGAACCACTCGTAAATTGAAAAATTTAGGCAAAACCATTGAAGGCAAGCCTGTTTTGAACTTTGGCGGACAGAATAATGAATTATGGTGCGAAGGTGGCGAAAAAGCCTTTATCACCAATATGATTTACGAAAGTGTACATTTTAAATCACAAGTTAAATGGTTTACGTCATTAGTTTCTAAAAAAGAACATTTAAAAAATTTTGAAACTATTTTAAAAAAATTAAAAGCTACGTTTGAAATCATTCCTATGGAACAAGGTAACAAAACCACAAGAATTTTAGCTTGGCGGTTTTTATAAGATTACTATTATTTTTTTGTAACACCTAGATTTTCGGATTAGAAATTTATCACAGATAAAAGTGACTTTGATTCTAAAAAGTAGTCATTTTTTACCCTTAATAAAATTACAGTTTCGGTAAAAAATACGCACTTTTTCTTTTCCTCTTCATCACAAACTAACGCATAATATGGGTTTTGGTGCTGTACTAAAAAAAGTGTTATTTTTTACTATAATGCCTAAATACAAATGTTTCAATAAAATTAAATTACGTTTTCTGGTGCTTCTTTTTAGCTGCTGGGAACAAAATATTATTTAAAATTAAACGAAAACCAGGAGAATTAGGATGTAAATTTAAATCAGTAGGTTCATCCCCTACTCTATGCTGGTAATCTTCGGGATCATGTCCTCCATAAAAAGTAAAAAATCCTTTTCCTTTTTGTGCATGAATATAACGTGCTTCACCGTTTATTTGACATTCGCCCATTACTAAAACGTTTGATTTAATTAATTCTTTATCGAATGCGGTAGTTTGTCCCATAAAACCTTTAACTAATGCGGTATGATTCTGACAAAGCATACTGGGTATAACATCCCATTTTGCTGAATATTCTGATAGAGTAAAATAATCTTTATCAAAAGGTACAATTGATTGGTGTTTTTCAGTTGTATCTATAGTTGAGAACTCATACTTTTCAGGTCTTCTTTCTAGAAGAAAATCTTTGAAGGCGAAGGTTTTTGAATAATCTATTTTATTTTGATAATTTGATTCACTGGGATCTCCGTCAAACATTGTTTCACAAATATCTATTCCTTCGGCAGAAAGGGCTATATCAAAACTATCTGTTGCGGAGCACATAGCAAACATGAATCCTCCTCCTATAACAAAATCACGTATTTTTTTAGCGACGGCTAATTTTTCATTGGATACTTTTTGAAAACCTAATTTGGCTGCTAAATCTTCTGAATCTCTTTTTTGTTCTATATACCAAGGCATATTTTTGTATGACCCGTAGAATTTACCGTATTGTCCTGTAAAATCTTCATGATGTAAGTGTAACCAATCATACAATAATAATTGATCATTTAATACCTCTTGATCATACACTACCTTAAAGGGAATTTCTGCATAAGTTAAAACCATTGTTACTGCGTCATCCCAAGGTTGCTTTCCTGGAGGCGAATACACTGCTATTTTTGGTGCTTTTTCTAATGTTACAGCTTCCATATTTTGAGATGGAGAGGCTATATCTGCCAGGATTTGTTGTGTTTCATTATCTGAAATAATTTCAAAACTGACACCTCTTATTTGACATTCTTTCTTAATTTCTTGAATATCTGGCAAAAGAAAAGAACCTCCTCTATAATTAAGCAACCAACTTCCTTTATATCCTTTGTCTAATACCCAATAAGTAATACCATAGGCTTTTAAATGATTTTTTTGAGCGGTTTCATCCATGGGAAGCAAAATAGAATTTGCTTTTATGGAAATATTAAAAAATGTAATTATAAAAATCAAAAAAACTTTCATGGAACCTATGTGTATCTATTACCAAATATAATAATAAATTTTTATTATTTAATTAAAAAGGGACATCGCTATCGTCATCAAAATTATTCATAGTACTACCAAATGCTTCATTAGGAGAAGGTAAATTAGGCGTAATGAATGGATTAGAGTCTTCTAAATTCATCTTGGAAGGTAGATCATCAAAATCACTTCCAAATTCGTCTAAATTATCAAACTTACCTAGATGTCCTAAGAATTTTAGGCGTATATTTTCTAAACTACCGTTACGGTGTTTGGCTATGATAAACTCTCCTTGCCCTTGAGTGGGAGAACGTTCATCATCATCCCATTCTTCAATTTTATAATATTCAGGACGATAAATAAATGATACGATATCAGCATCTTGTTCGATTGCTCCTGATTCACGTAGATCGGATAATAGGGGTCGTTTACTAGAACCACGTGTTTCTACGGCACGTGATAACTGGGATAAAGCTATAACTGGTACATCTAATTCTTTTGCTAATGCTTTTAAATTTCGGGAAATGGTTGAAATTTCTTGTTCACGATTTCCTCCTCCTCCTTTTGCGTTTCCTCCTGCTGTCATTAATTGAAGGTAGTCAATAACTATAATTTTTATATCGTATTGTGACTTTAATCTTCGTGCTTTAGCTCTTAAATCAAATATTGATAAGGAGGGTGTATCATCTATAAAAAGAGGTGCTTTTTCTAGATCTCTAACTTTAACTGATAATTGTTCCCATTCGTGTTTTTCTAACTTACCCGTACGTAATTTTTCGGAAGACAGGCCTGTTTCGGAGGAAATCAAACGAGTAATTAACTGAACGGAGGACATCTCTAAGGAAAACACAGCTACTCCACTATTAAATTGGATTGCCATATTTCGTGCCATGGATAATACAAATGCTGTTTTCCCCATACCTGGACGAGCTGCAATGATAATTAAATCAGAAGGTTGCCAACCTGAAGTTACTTTATCTAATGCGTGAAAACCTGTTGGTATACCACTCAATCCTTCTTTACCTGCTATTTGTTCAATTCTTTTTTTAGCTTGAATTACTAAGCTTTGTGCTGTTTCTGAACTTCGTTTGATATTACCTTGTGTTACTTCATAGAATTTGGCTTCTGAGCTATCTAATAACTCAAAAACATCGGTGGTTTCATCATAGGCTTCTTCTATGATTTCGGAAGAAATTTTAATCAAACTTCTCTGAATATATTTTTGAAGAATAATACGTGAGTGAAATTCTATATGTGCGGAAGATGAAATTTTTTGAGTCAGTTGAATCAAATAATAATCCCCTCCTGCTACTTCTAATTTACCCATTTTTTTGAGTTGGGCTGAAACGGTCAGTAAATCAATTGGCTGCGAATCATTAAAAAGCGTAACGATGGCATCAAAAATATACTTATGGGCATCTTTATAGAAGGCATCGGGTTGTAAAATATCAATAACTTCATCAACTCCTTTTTTATCTATCATCATGGCTCCTAAAACAGCCTCTTCTAAATCAATGGCTTGTGGTGGCAATTTTCCTTTTTCAAGGTTTATTATAGCCGTTTTGTCTACTTTAGCTGGGTTGATATTTTTAAAATTTTCCATAATACAAAGGTAGTTTGAAATCTCGAAAAAGAGAAGAAAAAACAATCCTTAAAGTGTTGAGAACTACTGTTAATTATTATTTTGTTTTGTTAATAAGAATAAAAAAATCCGAAACCATGGGCTTCGGATTTAAATATATTAAATTCTTATATTATTCTTGATAATGCCCCATTTTGCTATACTTATCCATTCGTTGAGCTATTAGCTCTTCTGTTGATAAGTCTTTTAATTCGCCAAAAGCTTTTAATACATATTCTTTTACATTTTTAAAGGCTGTGGGTTTATCACGGTGTGCTCCACCAAGAGGTTCTGGAATAATCTCATCAATTAATCCGTGTTCTTTCATATCTTTTGCTGTCAATTTAAGTGCTTCGGCTGCTTTTTCTTTATGTTCCCAGCTTCTCCACAAAATAGATGAGCACGACTCCGGTGATATTACGGAATACCAAGTATTTTCCATCATATACACCTTGTTTCCTACTCCTATTCCTAGTGCTCCACCAGAGGCTCCTTCTCCTATAATTACTGTAATGATGGGTACTTTTAGACGAATCATTTCGAAAATATTTCGTGCAATAGCTTCCCCTTGTCCTCTTTCTTCTGCTTCTAAACCAGGGTAGGCTCCAGGGGTGTCAACTAAGGTTAAAACTGGAATATCAAATTTTTCAGCCATACGCATTAAACGTAATGCTTTACGGTACCCTTCTGGATTTGCCATACCAAAATTACGCAATTGACGCATTTTTGTATTAATTCCTTTTTGTTGACCGATGATCATAAAAGATTGGCCGTTTATCTTACCTAGCCCTCCAACCATGGCTTTATCATCTTTTACTCCGCGATCTCCAAATAGTTCTAAGAATACACCTTGCGTTAAATTTTCAATGTGTTCTAAAGTATAAGGACGGTTTGGATGGCGAGACATTTGAACACGTTGCCATGCTGTTAAATTTTCGTATAAATCTTTTTTTGTCTCTTCTAACTTTTCTGCTAATTGTTCACATGTAGCTGATACGTCTACTTGTGTATCTTCTCCTATAAGCTGACATTTTTCAATTTGCTCTTCAAGCTCTTTAATAGGTAATTCAAAATCTAAATATTCCATAAGATTTTATATTTCTAGTTGAGTGAGCAAAGATAAAATTTTAGATGGAGTTTTAAAGAAATATTTGATCTAAAGTATCCCTCAGCAACACAACTTTCTAAAATACAATCACTTACTCTTTTTTTTTGGTTTTATTTTTAAAAAATACGTTCAAAATTACCGTTATTAGTATAATAAAAGCGCCTAAATAAAACGGGGGATTCATCTTTTCTTTATCTCCAAAAACCCATAAGGCTAAAATTATACCGTATATAGGTTCTAAATTTATGGTTAGCATTACTGTATAAGGGCTTAAATATTTCATAACTTGTACTGATGCTATAAATGCGTAAGCGGTACATACAGAGCTCAAAAGTCCCATCCATAGCAAGTCATTTGTTGATATTTGAAAAAAGGAATAATTAAAACTTCCAGTAAATAGTAAAAAAAGAGAAAAAAATAAAACACCTCCTAATAATTCATAAAAAGAAATAATAGTTGGTGAATCATTTTTAGCTAATTTTCCATTAATAATGGAAAAAGAAGCGGATAAAAATGCTGAAGTCAAGGCTAATATAATTCCTTGAATATATTTTATTTCTACTTTAAAAATCAAGTACAGGCCAACAATTACCATTAAACCTAGTGCTACTTCGTATAGAATTATTTTACGTTTAAAAAAGATAGGTTCTAATATGGATGTAAAAAAAGCACCTGTAGACAAACAAGCTAAAGTTATGGATATATTAGACACTTTGATTGCTTGGAAAAACGTATACCAATGCAATGCTATAACTAATCCTGCTATAAGGTATCGTACCAATGATTGTAAAGTAATTTTTAAACTAATTTTTGCAAAAAAAACATAAATTAGAATAAAAACAGAAGCTATACTCATTCTAAACCAAACTAAAGGCAGTGCTTCTAAAGTAATTAAAGCACCTAAAACGGCTGTAAATCCCCATACAAAAACAATTAAATGGAGATGTAAATAACTTGTAAACGTTTTATCTTTTAGCATTTTTTAATAAGTAATAGGCTAAAACACCGAATATGACATTGGGTAACCAAACGGCAATAAAAGCGGGGAAAGAGGATTTTTCTGCCATTGTACCAAATATTTTATCTAAGAAAATATAGGAAAAGGCAACCGCTATTCCTATTGCTAGGTTTACTCCCATTCCTCCACGTCGTTTCATTGATGAAACAGCAACTGCTATTATTGTTAGGACAAAGGCTGAAACAGGCACGCTGTACTTTTTATACTTAACAACTAAATAAGCATTAATATTGGAAGAACCTCTTTGTCTTTCTTTTTCTATAAATTCATCTAATTCAGTAGGCATTAAGGTCTCAGCTATATAAACTACTGGTGTCAAGTCCTCTATTTCGAAATTAAATTTATAATTTTTACTTATATCTGATTCTATTTTGTCATCTAATTCTCCTACTACTCTTTTAGTGTAATTAGACAGTGTATAATCTTTTGTTTTAGGATTATACGTAATTGAGGTGGCTGTTATTTTTTCGACTAGTTTATTTTTATCAAATCGTTCGTATACAAATGTATAGGCTGTTTTTCCTTCTACATTTAAATTACTTGCATAAACATACTCGTTTTTACTAATTTGTCTAAAGACATCATTGGTTTGACGCATTTCTTCTCGTCCTCCTCCAATAAGATACATATACCGAAAGCTTCTGAATCCTTCACTTGATTTTGGTACTAAAAAGAAGCCCATAATCAAGGCTAACAGGCAGACTATTGTAGCACCTATTAAATAAGGTCTTAAAAATCGCTGAAACGAAATACCTGAGCTTAAAATAGCTACAATTTCTGTATTATTGGCTAATTTTGATGTAAACCAAATAATTGATAAAAATAAGAATATTGGAAAAAGTAGGTTTGCAAAGTAAATTACAAAATCTAGATAGTAAGATGCAACCTTAATAAAGGGAACTTTATTTTCTAATATTTTATTTATTTTTTCAGATATATCAATCGTAATTCCTATTGGAATGAACAATAAAAGCATAGCTGAAAAGGTAGCTAAGTATCTTTTCAGTATGTAACGATCAATTAATGTTAATTTTGAAAATAGATTTGAGAACATTATAACCTTTGAGCCATTTGTTTAACCATTTTTTCTTTCCATTCGCGGAAATCTCCTGCTAAAATGTGTTTTCTTGCTTCACGAACTAACCACATATAAAAGCCTAAGTTGTGGATAGTTGCTATTTGCTTACCAAGATATTCGTCTGCCGCAAATAAATGTCTTAAATAGGCCTTTGTATAATCCGTATCAACAAATGTATGGCCCATTTCATCAATTGGTGAGAAATCATCGGCCCATTTTCTATTTTTAATATTAATAACTCCATTTGCTGTAAACAACATACCGTTTCTAGCATTACGAGTTGGCATTACACAATCAAACATATCAATACCTAAAGCAATATTTTCTAAAATGTTTATAGGAGTTCCTACTCCCATTAGATATCTTGGTTTTTCTTTAGGTAAAATAGCGGTAACTACTTCTGTCATTGCATACATTTCCTCTGCTGGCTCTCCTACTGACAATCCTCCGATAGCATTCCCTTGTGCGCCAACATTAGCAATATATTCCGCAGACTGAGCTCTCAAATCTTTGTATGTACTTCCCTGAACAATAGGAAATAAAGTTTGTTCATAACCGTACATTTCGGGTACTTTTTTCAGGTGATCTACACAACGATCTAACCAACGGTGTGTCATGTGCATACTGCGTTTAGCATAACGATAATCACAAGGATAAGGAGTACATTCATCAAATGCCATAATAATATCAGCCCCAATAGAACGTTGAATTTCCATAACACTTTCTGGTGAAAAAAAGTGATATGATCCATCTATATGCGATTTAAATTTAACTCCTTCTTCTTTTATTTTACGATTAGAAGAAAGCGAATATACTTGATAACCTCCCGAATCAGTAAGAATATTACGATCCCAATTCATAAACTTATGCAATCCCCCAGCTTGTTCTAAAATTTTTGTTTGTGGACGTAAATATAAATGGTAAGTGTTTCCTAAAATAATATCAGGATTAATATCATTTTTTAGTTCACGTTGATGTACTCCTTTTACAGAAGCAACAGTCCCTACGGGCATAAAAATAGGGGTTTCAATAACGCCATGATCCGTAATTACTTTCCCTGCTCGTGCTTGTGTTTGTGGATCTGTATGTAATAATTCGAACTTCATAATAACTTTTCTTCCAAAATTTTAAAGCGCAAAGATAACCTATTGGATTCAGATTTTAGATTGCCAATTTTAGATTTTTAAAATCTTTAACTAAAAAAGTATTCATACAAGATTTGTCTTTCGAAAAAATATGAAGTAATTTTGACACCGATTCACAAAAACCTATTAAAAAATGTCTGACATTCAACAACTAAATGATTTTACAACACAAGTAAGGAGAGACATTCTTCGTATGGTACATGCTGTAAACTCAGGACATCCTGGTGGATCATTAGGATGCGCTGAGTTCTTAACTGTATTATACCAAAATCTAATGAGCCGTAAACCAGGATTTGACATGGACGGTATTGGAGAAGATATTTTCTTTTTATCTAATGGTCATATTTCACCTGTTTTTTACAGTGTTTTAGCTAGAAGCGGTTATTTTCCTATTTCTGAATTGGCTACTTTTAGAAAATTAAATTCACGTTTACAAGGTCACCCTACTACTCACGAAGGTTTACCTGGAATACGTATGGCATCAGGTTCATTAGGACAAGGTTTGTCAGTAGGTATAGGCGCTGCTCAAGCTAAAAAATTAAATAATGACAACCATCTTGTCTATTTATTATGTGGTGATGGTGAATTACAAGAAGGACAAAACTGGGAAGCTATTATGTATGCTTCTGCTAAAAAAGTAGATAATTTAATTGCCACTGTTGATTATAATGGTCAACAAATTGATGGATCTACGGATGATGTTCTTTCATTAGGTAATTTAAAAGCTAAATTTGAAGCTTTTGACTGGGATGTTATTGAAATAAAAGAAGGAAATAACATTGAAGCCATTTTAGCTGGAATGACCGAAGCTAAAAATCGTACTGGTAAAGGAAAACCTATTTGTGTATTACTTCATACTGTCATGGGAAATGGTGTAGACTTTATGATGCACACTCATGCTTGGCATGGTAAAGCTCCTAATGATGAGCAATTAGCTAATGGATTGGCTCAAAATGCAGAAACTTTAGGTGATTATTAAAATACTTTAGACCTCAAACAAGTATACAATATATGTATTACTGTTGGTTAGAGTTTATAGCAATTAAAAAAATGAAAAAATATACAAATCAAGGGAGTAAAGATACACGTTCTGGTTTTGGAGCGGGTATGACTGAATTAGGTCAAAAAAACGAAAATGTGGTAGCACTTTGTGCGGATTTAATAGGATCTTTAAAATTTGATGATTTTAAGAAAAATCATCCTGAACGTTTCTTTCAAATTGGTATTGCAGAAGCCAATATGATCGGGATAGCAGCAGGTTTAACTATTGGTGGTAAAATTCCGTTTACAGGTACTTTTGCTAATTTTTCTACGGGTCGTGTATACGATCAAATTCGTCAATCTATTGCTTATTCAGATAAAAATGTTAAAATTTGTGCCTCTCACGCAGGTTTGACATTGGGTGAAGATGGGGCTACTCATCAAATCTTAGAAGATATTGGTTTAATGAAAATGTTACCTGGTATGACTGTAATCAATACTTGTGATTATAATCAAACTAAAGCGGCTACTATAGCTTTAGCGGATCATCATGGTCCTGCTTATTTGCGTTTTGGTCGTCCTGTAGTACCTAATTTTACATCTTCTGACGAACCTTTTATAATAGGAAAAGCTTTACACCTTAGTGAAGGAACAGATGTTACAATTTTAGCTACAGGTCATTTAGTATGGGAAGCACTACAAGCCGCAGAAACATTAGAAGCCAATGGTATTTCTGCCGAAGTAATTAATATACATACCATAAAACCATTAGATGAGGAAGCTATTTTAAAATCAGTAGCTAAAACAGGCTGTGTAGTAACTGCTGAAGAGCACAACATCTTAGGAGGCTTAGGCGAAAGTGTTGCTAGGGTATTAGCTATGAACACTCCTACTCCACAAGAATTTGTAGCTGTTAAAGATTCATTTGGTGAATCTGGAACACCTGAGCAATTAATGGAAAAATACAAATTAAATGCCCCTTCTATCGTAGAAGCTGTTGAAAAAGTAATGAAGAGAAAATAAATCTATTCCTTTTAATATAAAAAAGACTGTCCTAATAATCATTTGCACTGCCCCCAAAAAGTTAGATACTATTTGGGGGTATTTTTATGGAAAGAAAAGTCAAGTATGATTATGAGTTCAAACTTCGCTGTGTAAAAGAAGTTTAAAAAAAACGTTCTTTTTTCACGACTATTCTTATCTTCTAATACTCTTTTTATCAACTAATTAGCCTTTATAAATCATTTTTTGTAATCTTTACTTCTAATCAATCATTAATTAATTCAAGTTGATTATTTTTAAATCATATTAAAACATAAATTACCAATTTATTTGTTTCTTTAAAGGCAATATCTGTTTAAATAATGATATAAAAATCACAATTTACCTAACTAGTTTATTTCTAAACAATAGTTACACATCCTAAACGGTACAAGTCTATCGACTATTATACTTAATTAAATCTTACCTCGAAGTAACAAACTACAAAGTAAAAGTTTATTTTTTCCTTATAAATGATAACATACGGACTGATAAAAGTGGTTTGAAACTGAAAACACCAGAAACAAAATTTAACAAAATATATGGTAAAACCGTAACAAATTTAAATTTCACTCCTTTAAATTTGTAATACGTTCTTAATCAAGTAAACAAACTAAATTTTTAAACGTTCTTTTTGATAAAGTAAACTTACGATCCATACTTTGGTGTTTTTATTAAATAATTTGTTAGTAAAAAATTATTGATTAGCGTATAAATACCACAACTTTATCT
Source organism: Flavobacterium columnare NBRC 100251 = ATCC 23463 (assembly GCF_002530675.1). Taxonomy (GTDB): domain Bacteria; phylum Bacteroidota; class Bacteroidia; order Flavobacteriales; family Flavobacteriaceae; genus Flavobacterium; species Flavobacterium columnare. The sequence continues at coordinate 8,241 of NZ_PCMX01000092.1, read as the reverse complement.
TTTATTTTGTTTTTGGGAGATACACAATTATCGTTTAAAAATTTAAAAAATGAGGCTGTCCATAGTTTAGGACAGCCTTTTTTATGACTAAAATATTCAAAATACCAAAGATTCTTTTCATATATTCAATTCTCTTAAAACGAGTTCATCTTTTTACTCCACTTCTTTTCATAAAAACCAGCTCTTTACCTCCACAAAAAACTTTAACAAAATGTACGGAAAACCCGTAACAAGATTAAATCACAGTTAATTAACTTTGCCCAGCATTGCTTAGTCAAATAAACATTTTTTATTTTTAAATGATCTACGCGAGTAAAGGTTTACTAAAAAATATTTCGTATTATTTAATTGAGTAGTTTTCTTCTTAACACTTCTTATTTTTAGTAAAACAATACACTTTATCTCGTTATTTGTTTTTGGGGAATTACATTGATCATTTAAAATTATCAAGAAAAGTCATACTGTTCAGAGTATGACTTTTTTTATTTATTGTTCATCCATTTTTTAATTTAATCGGTATTAATTTATATTTTTGTCTTGATTTTTTTAATCTAATAATAAGATGGTAAAAGACTTATTCGAAAGAATTCAAAACAATAAAGGGCCATTAGGAAAATGGGCATCGCAAGCCGAAGGTTACTATGTATTTCCTAAACTTGAAGGCGAACTAGGCCCTCACATGAAGTTTCATGGTAAAGAAATTTTAAACTGGTCTATCAATGATTACCTAGGTTTAGCGAACCACCCTGAAATCAGAAAAGTTGATACAGAAGCAGCCGAACAATATGGTGCTGCCTATCCAATGGGAGCTCGTATGATGAGCGGACACACAACTTTACACGAACAATTACAAAATGAACTGGCTTCATTTGTAAGTAAAGAAGCCGCTTATTTACTAAACTTTGGTTATCAAGGTATGGTATCTACGATTGATGCTTTAGTAACTAAAAATGACGTTATTGTATACGATGTAGATTCACATGGCTGCATAATTGACGGAGTTCGTTTACACATGGGTAAACGTTTTACCTACAAACATAACGATGTAGAAAGCCTTGAAAAAAACCTACAAAGAGCAACTAAGATGGCTACTGAATTAGGCGGTGGCATTTTGGTTATTACTGAGGGGGTTTTCGGTATGCGTGGACAACAAGGTAAGCTAAAAGAAATTGTAGCTTTAAAAGAAAAATACAATTTCCGCTTGTTAGTTGACGATGCACATGGCTTTGGTACTTTAGGTAAAACAGGAGCAGGAGCTGGTGAAGAACAAGGCTGCCAAGATGGTATAGATATATACTTTTCAACTTTTGCTAAGTCAATGGCTAGTATAGGAGCTTTTGTAGCAGGCGATAAAGATATAATTGACTATTTAAAATACAACTTGCGTTCTCAAATGTTTGCTAAGTCATTGCCTATGATATTTACTGTAGGCGCTTTAAAACGCCTAGAAATGCTACGTACAATGCCTGAATTAAAAAACAAGCTTTGGGAAAATGTTAATTATTTACAAAACGGTTTAAAATCCAAAGGATTTAATATAGGCGATACAAATACTTGTGTAACACCTGTATACCTAGAAGGATCTATACCAGAAGCCATGGTTATGGTTAATGATTTGCGTGAAAACTACAACATCTTTTTATCTATTGTTGTGTATCCTGTAATTCCTAAAGGTATTATCTTACTACGCATGATACCTACTGCTTCACACACTATTAGTGATATAGATGAAACGTTAGCAGCTTTTGAAGCCATTCGTGAAAAATTAAGCAATGGTACTTATAAAGTATTAGCGGAAGCTAATGTTGAAAATGTGTCTTAAAAAACTCACCAAAATCTATTGAGTATAAAAAATTACAAACCTTAATTAAAAAAAAGTCCATTACTTAAAGTAATGGACTTTTTTTAAAAATACATACCAAAATATTTTAACCTTAGATTATGCGTTAGTCCTTATAATGAAGATGGAAAGGGCAAAAGAAAAAGATAAAATGCACGGATTTTTTTTAAAAGAGTTGGTTTTGTTAGATTGAGGATAAAAATCGAGTGTTTTTTTAGATTCTAAGAGTGATTTTTATCTAAAAAAAATCTAATTCGTTATCTCATAGGCATTCAAATACTTCTAAAAACGTAATTATTCAAGCCAATGCTTTTTTATTAGTTGATCTAAAATTTGTGAATTTGATGACAATTAAGCAGATAATCTTTTATTTGACTGGTTTACATCAACAAAAGAAGAAATCTTACGATTGGAAACAAAATATTTTTATGTAGTATCTTTTTTCTATCCAAACAACATTTTTCTAATTTCCTCCCATTCTCTAAAATAAAACAGCACCAATTCCTACCAACACCACCCATTTAGCTCTTATTTCAATTAAAAAAGGGTTGGTTAAAAAAAACAACCCTTTTCTAAATTTTATTTTTAAAAATTTAAATATCCTCAAAATCAATATCTGTAAAAGAATTTCTTAAGCTCTCCTCTTCTCTTTGATATTCTTTTTTAAAATCTTTTTGATGACGTTCTGAAATCACTTCTTCTCCTTTTTGATCTAAGACATAAGATGTCATTTCATCTAAAATATCTTTAAATGCTGCAAAATCTTCTTTATATAAATAGATTTTGTGTTTTTTAAAATGAAAAGATCCATCATCCTCCGTAAACTTTTTACTTTCTGTAATTGTGATGTAGTAATCATCTGCCTTTGTAGAACGTACATCAAAGAAATAAGTTCTCCTCCCTGCGCGTAATACTTTAGAAAAAATTTCTTCTTTTTCTAACATTTCGTTTTCGTTCATTCTCATTCTATCAAAAATTATTTTGTGTTGTGATGTTCAAATTTGTAAAAAAAAATACTTACAGCCAAATATTTATTAAAAATCTTTTTCAGTTATTTGTTTTAAATATAAATTTTTATAATACCCTTCCTTAGTTACTAACTGATTATGAGTCCCTTGCTGAGTAATTATTCCATTTTCTAAAACGATAATTTTATCTGCTTTTTTAGCAGACGATACCCTATGGGTTATCATTATAATCGTTTGATCTTTAGGGTTTTTTCTAAAATTATTTAAAATTTCTTCTTCTGTTTCGGTATCTACGGCTGATAAGCTATCATCTAACAATAATATATCAGCATCCTTAATTAAAGCACGAGCAATAGACACCCGTTGTTTTTGACCTCCTGAAAGACTAATTCCTCTTTCACCTAATACTGTTTGGTACTGATCTTTAAATCCCAAAATAGTATCATGAATAACCGCTTGTTTTGCTACAGTTATTACATTCTCTAGAGTAGCCTCTTCTTTACCAAAACATATATTGTTAAAAATAGTATCAGAAAACAAAAATGAGTCTTGAGGCACAACACTTATCATTTTTCTTAAATTTTGTAGTTGGATTTCTTTTATATTTATTTTATCTATAAAAACAGCTCCTTCTGATACATCGTACAATCTAGGTATAAGAGACAAAAGGGTTGTTTTACCAGAACCTGTAGGCCCTAATACCACAACTTTTTCTCCTTTCTTAATATTAAGATTAATTTTTCTCAAAACCAACTCATTACTATTGGGATAACGAAAACTAACCTCTTTAAAATAAAGGCTATTATCTAAACGACACGATTTACTACTGGAATCATCCGTAATATCTGGTACCGTTTTTAGAAATTCGTTTATTCTTTTTTGAGAAGCCTCTGCTTCTTGTACCAACGATGAAACCCAACCTATGGATGTAACGGGCCAAATTAACATATTGATATAAAGTATAAATTTGGCAATAACTCCAAGATTTAACAAACTTCCTTGAATATACATATACCCTCCTACGGAAATCACTAATAAATTACTTAATCCTATTAACAATAACATTAAAGGAGCAAAAAAAGCTTGTGTCTTAGCTAAATCTATACTTTTTTCATAATTAATCTTAGAAAGATCATTGAGTTCTAATTCTTTAAAAGAATGAATATGATAGGATTTAACAACACGAATTCCTGAAAAATATTCTTGTGCAAAACTGGTAAGCTTGGATAAATTTTGCTGAAAAATAGTGCTTTTTTTATTAATCTCGGAACTTATTTTAAAAATAGAGTACGCTAATAAAGGCAATGGCAGTAATACTATTATCGTTAGTATTTTAGACAGTTTTATCATGTAAAAAATAACAATAGCAAATCTGATGATTGTATTGATTGTATACATAACCGCAGGTCCCACATACATTCTCACTCTTGCTATATCTTCAGTAATACGATTCATCAAATCGCCCGTTCTATTTTCTATATAAAAACGCTGACTTAATATTTCGTATTTTTTGAAGACTTCATTTTTTAGATCATATTCCACATGACGAGACATAACAATTAATGTTTGGCGCATCAAAAAAGTTAAAAAACCAGCAAACAAAGTAGCTCCTAAGATTAGGATAATGTATTTTTTTAAATTAGTTCTTATTTCGGTCGAATTGGATTGATTATACCTAAAATAGTGTTCTATTTCAGAGATGGAATCTCCGATTAATTCAGGAGTAAACAATGAAAAAAACTGAGCAATTATTGTAATTAAAATTCCTCCAAAAAAATGATATTTATACTTTAAAAAATAAGGGTTGATATACCTAAGCTCTTTCATTTTTTCAAAATAAAAACGTTTTTAAATAAAAATACTTCAATAAAACTTTAATATTCAAACAGTAATTTATAGATAATAAAATTTTATTTTTTATAACTAGAACTAAATATTTTAGCTTATAATTGCAAAAAATTAATCGAAAAGCGTAATTTTGCATCGGTTTTAAAAAACAAACCATACTATTTTAAAAAACATTCATTATGATTACTGAATCTGTAAAAGCAAGTGAATTACATAAAGTTGATCCTGTATTTGGTCAAGTTTCATTTGATAATCACGAACAAATTGTTTTTTGCCACGACAAAGATACTGGTTTAAAAGCAATAATTGGTATCCATAACACGGTTTTAGGTCCTGCTTTGGGAGGGACTAGAATGTGGAAATATACAAACGAGTGGGAAGCATTGAATGATGTACTACGTTTGTCTCGAGGAATGACTTTTAAATCGGCTATCTCTGGCTTAAATCTAGGTGGCGGTAAAGCAGTAATCATTGGCGATTCAAAAGTTGATAAAACTCCTGAAATGATTGCTAAATTCGGTCAATTTGTACATTCTTTAAGCGGGCGTTACATTACAGCTGAGGATGTAGGTACAACAACACCTGATATGGACTTAATTCGTCAACACACACCACACGTAACGGGTATTTCTGAAGCAATAGGTGGATCAGGTAATCCTTCACCTGTTACCGCATACGGTGTATATATGGGAATGAAAGCTGCAGCTAAATATAAATTTGGATCTGAAAACTTAGACGGTAAAAAAGTTTTAGTACAAGGTATTGGTCACGTAGGAGAAACTTTAGTTGACTATTTAACAAATGAAGGGGCAAAAGTTATTATTTCAGACATTAATGAAGCTCGTTTAACTGAAATAGGAAACAAATACGGTGCTAAAATTTCCCAAGGAGATGATTTATACAGTACAGATATAGACATTTACGCTCCATGTGCTTTGGGTGCAACGGTAAATGATGATACTATTAGCAAGTTACAAGCAAAAGTAATTGCTGGTGCTGCTAATAATCAATTGGCGAATGAGGTACGCCACGGACAAATGCTAAAAGAAAAAGGAATTTTATACGCTCCTGATTTCTTGATTAACGCAGGTGGTATCATTAACGTGTACGGCGAAATAGCTAACTACGGCAAAGAGGAAGCTATGCGTAGAACTGAAAATATCTTCAATACGACATTAGAGATATTTGACTATGCTGATGCTAATAATATTACAACTCACGAAGCCGCTTTCAAAATTGCTCAAAATCGTATTGACCTTAAAAAGAAAGAATTGGCTAAATAACTGACGATTAAAAAACAAATAACCTAACAAAAATTGTTAATTACTCTTTATGTTAAGGTATTTTAATCTCTAAAAAATATGTATTTTTGCGAAGCGAGAGAAACTCTTTCGCTTCGTTAATTTTTTAAAAGTTCTTACAAAGGTGTTAAATAGAAGACATATCCGACTAAAAGTGATGCAAACTATATATGCAATGCATCAAAACCATTCAGATAATATTGAAAAAGAAGAGAGGTTCTTATTTAATAGTATCGATAATATGCAAGATTTGTATCTTGTAACCATTTCTTTATTATTAGAAATAAGAAAGAAAGAGGAAGAGTTTTTAGATTTATCTAGTAAAAAATATTTAGCTACCCGAGAAGAAAAAAATCCAAATTTAAAATTTGTTCATAACAAAGTTCTTCATCTATTAGAGGAAAGCAATTCCCTATCTATTGCATTAACCGATCGAAAAATTAATGATTGGCATATACATGAGGAATATGTAAAAATTTTTACTACTGAAATTAAACAAAGCGATTTGTACAAAAAGTACATGACTAATCGCATCAATGATTTTCAAGAAGACAAAGATTTCATTATCAATCTATTTACAGAAATTTTAGCGCCAAACGTTAAACTTTATGAATATTTAGAAGATCATAAGTTAACTTGGATAGATGACATTCCTCTAATAAATACATTTATTGTTAAACAATTAAGGGCCATTAAGAACGAAGACGATTTATTCTTTGTTCCTAAATTATTTAACGATATTGAAGATCGTGAATTTGTATCACAACTTTTCCGAAAAACAACTTTAAACGAAGCGACTCTTGCTAAGGAATTTGCTGAAAAAACACCTAATTGGGAAATAGAACGTATTGCAGAAATTGATACTATTATTCTAAAAATGGCCATTTGTGAATTATTAAAGTTCCCTTCAATTCCTGTTAAAGTAACAATTAACGAATATTTAGAAATAGCAAAAGAATATTCTACTCCAAAAAGTTCTATATTTATCAACGGAATTTTAGATAATTTAGTAAAAGAATTTAACACGAACGGCAAGTTAAAAAAGACAGGTCGTGGCTTAATGTAATAACAAGATGAAAAAGTACAGTTTTGCAATTTTTACAATCCTTTCATTAGTAGCCTGCAAATCTAAAGACGAATTTGAGGTTCAACAATTAGACGATAATAATTTAGTATTACCACAAGGTGTGCTTTCCATGAAAGAAGAAAGCATGAAAAAGAAACTAAAACCAGGTGAATACCCAAAAATAGAGTTTGATAATCTTCAACATGATTTTGGAACAATTAAACAAGGAGATAAAGTAGAGCATATATTTAAGTTTACTAATACAGGTAAAAATGACTTATATGTAATGGAAGTTCGCCCTTCTTGTGGATGCACAGCTCCAGAATGGACAAAAACACCCGTAAAAAAAGGACAATCAGGTGAAATAAAAATTATTTTTGATTCTAAAGGAAAATCGGGTCAACAAACTAAATCAGTTGCTCTTTTAACCAATACAGAACAAGGAAACGAAATTTTAACTTTTAAAGCAAATATATTAGTAGAAAATAACGACTCTACTACTAAATAGTTTTTAATATCTTATAACAATATAAAAAGTAAATTAATACGAAAATGATGCAATTTTTACCTTATTTGTTAATGTTTGTTGTAATGTTTGTATTCTTAATACTACCACAACAACGAAAAATAAAAAAAGAAAGAGAATTTGAATCTTCACTAAAAGTAGGCGACAAGATTATCACCAAAAGTGGAATTCATGGAAAAATAGCTGAATTAGCCGAAGGTACAGTTATTATAGAAACTATGGCTGGTAAAATAAAAATGGAACGTTCTGCTATATCATTAGATATGACAAAAACATTAAATAAAAAATAAAATTTTATTTAGGAATAATAGCCATCCATTTTTTTCGATGATGGCTATTGTTCTTTTTGGAAATAAACACAATTCATTTGAACCCAAAGGAAGGCTCGAATGAAGTGAATAGACAAAACAAATCACATAGCACTAATGTGATTTCTGCCGTTTTTGAAGTAACCAATTAAACGCTAAGTGCATCTTATCATCTACTCGTACAATAGCAGTATTCTCTTTTACTGTAATATAATATATTTTCTGCTTTTTTTGATAATTCACATTTTATTGTAGTAGTAATTGAATTATACCATTTAAACTTTGAATTTTCTTTTTAAAAATAGTACATCTACAAAAGCAACAAATATTAGTATTGGTTCTCGATGCGCTTCGCACTCGAACGAACGATGATTTCAATTATAT
>NZ_PCMX01000091.1 GCF_002530675.1 Flavobacterium columnare NBRC 100251 = ATCC 23463 | reverse complement strand
GTCCTAATGTATTTTTATTACAAATTCAATCTTTAAAAATAATAAAATAGCTGATTTTGAAAACTATATAATAATAATATTTATTGAATTATCTAACATACTATAGCCTACAAAATAACTTTATAAATCTATTTAAAAAAACAAGTATATTTTAATAAATTATTTTAGATAATTTCTTTTAAAAAATTAAATTCCTTAAAATGTTGAATAATTTCATCGGCTAATGATAAATCTTGAAATTTTGAGTTAGCACTATTATATCCTACACAATAAATTCCAGCAGCATGAGCTGCTTGTATACCATTTGTACTATCTTCAATTACTATACAGTTTTCTTTAGGTGCAATTGAAAGTGAAACAGCATGTAAAAATATAGCTGGATCCGGTTTTGATTTAGGGAAATCCTCTCCACTCACCTTATGGGTAAAATAAGGATCTAAATCAAACCGTTTAAATACACGATTTATTGTACTTTTTGAAGCCGAAGAAGCTAAAATAAGTTGAATATTTTGAGCATATAACTTTTTTATTAAATCCAAAACACCTTCGATTAATTCTAAATCAGGTTTTGTATCAAACGCTTCATTAAAAAGTTCTCTTTTTCTTAAAACAAGAGATTCAACCTCATGATCTAAATTAAAAGTTTCTTTTAATTTTTGAAAAACATTACGCGTAGAATTTCCCGTAAAAGAAGCATACATAGCGTCTGAAACCTTTATTGACAATTCTTTGAAATGCTCGTAATAAGCATATTTATGAACAGGTTCCGTATCTACAATAACACCATCCATATCAAAAATAACTGTTTTAATCATAAATTTTAATTTTCAGTCAAAGATACAAAGCCTTTTTATATTAAAAATTAAACCTTTTTAAATATCTTTAGTCTTATACCCAAACAACCTACACTTTGCAAAACGAAAAATTATTTTTAACGGAGCTTTTAAACCCTAAAACTCAAAATGAAGCTTTTAGAAGGTTAATTCGTGAATATCAAAAGCCATTATATTATCATATAAGGAATATGGTGTCTGATCATGATGACACAGATGATATTTTACAAAACACATTTATAAAGGTTTTTCAAAATCTTAAAAATTTTAAAGGCGAAAGTAAACTTTATTCCTGGATGTATCGTATTGCTACAAATGAAACAATTACTTTTTTAAATAGTAGAGCAAAAAAAAGAGGGGGCTCTAATGAGGATTTAAAAGAAAAAATAATACAAAAATTAGAAGCAGATATACATTTTGATGGAGATGAAATTCAACTAAAATTACACCAAGCAATAGCTTCCTTACCTGAAAAGCAACAACAAGTTTTTAAGATGAAATATTTTGAAGAATTAAAATATGAAGAAATTAGTGAAATTTTAAAAACCTCAGTAGGTGCATTAAAAGCCTCCTATTTTCACGCAGTTAAAAAAATTGAATATTTTTTAAACACAAATTAAACCTTTTATCCTAATTCATGTCTTATTAATATGAAACACATCAATTTAAATACAGACCCAAAAATAAACTCTGGTTATAAAGTTCCTGATGATTATTTTCTAAATTTTGAAGATCGTATCATGTCACATATTAACCAAGAGATAGATACTCCAAAAATAATTTCATTTTGGAAGAAAAAAAACATTTGGATTTATGGAATTGCGGCCACAATAATAATTTCCATTTTTACTTGGATTTATTTTAATCAAACCAATACTTATAGCCTAACTTCAACACAAGAGTACCTAGCTTATTCAGACGAAATAACTCCTGAAGATCTAGCTGATTATCTAACCCCTGAAGATCTAACTAATTTAGAAAAAGAACTTAATTCTATAGATCATCAAACGGCTATTTATCTAAATGAATATTTAAATTAACTATTAAAAATAATCGTCATGAAAAAAATAATTATACTCCTTATATTCATACTAAACCAAACTACTTTTGGACAAGGAAGAGAAGAAAAAATTGAAAAAATAAAAGCATTACGAGTGGCTTTTATATCCGATCGGTTGAATTTAACCCCTGAAGAAGCTCAAAAATTTTGGCCTATATTTAATCAATTTGATGATAAACATTTTGAACTTCAAAAACAAAAAAAGAAATTAATACACCAATTAAATACCGAAGAAATCAATTCTCTTTCAGATAAAGAAATTCAAAATTTAATGGATCAAGAAGAAAAAACAGAAAATGAAATTAGACAAAATAAACAAGCATTGGTGAAAAATCTACAAGGGATTATTACGAATCAAAAAATTATACAATTAAAACAAATAGAAATAGAATTTAAACAAAAATTACTGAATCAAATCAAAGAAAAAAAGCAAAGAAAATTTGAAAAATAAAAGATTATAGCCCTAAAATAAGATATCTTTTTTATCTACTAAAAAGACCTAAAGAAATAAATGTCTGGTTATTCTAAAAAAATATTTTTGTTTCGTTCCGAATTTAGTCTCTATTGTAATAATTTGTTAATCATTTTTTTAAAACTCTATTCAAAAATAAGTAAATAATGTATATTTGAAACCAAATAAGAAACAAATGATTACAACCGAAAAATCTACAACATTAGAACAATATTTTTTAAAATTTAGAGAAAATATTGTGGGGATTAATCAAGAATTTGATTCTCCTTTTGGAATAAAAAAAATCATTTATACAGATTGGACTGCTTCTGGAAGACTATATAAACCAATTGAAGAAAAAATCTTAAACGATTTTGGTCCTTTTGTAGCAAATACCCACACAGAAACTACAGTTTCAGGAACGGCTATGACTATGGCTTATCATCAGGCTAGAAAAATTATAAAAAAACATGTAAATGCTGATGAAAATGATGTATTAATTACTGATGGGACAGGAATGACTGGTGTAGTTAATAAATTTCAAAGAATTTTAGGTTTACGAATCTGCGAAAATCTAAAAATTTATACTAGTATCCCTAAAGAAATAAAACCTATTGTATTTGTATCACACATGGAGCATCACTCTAATCAAACATCTTGGTTAGAAACTATTGCCGATGTCGTAATAATTCCTGCTAACGAAGAAGGTCTTTTTTGTTTAGAAAATTTTAAAAAAATCATACAACAATATAAAGATAGAAGTTTCAAAATAGCTTCTATAACTTCTTGTTCAAACGTAACAGGTATCAAAACGCCTTATCATGAAGTAGCAAAAATAATGCATCAAAACGGAGGTGTATGCTTTGTAGACTTTGCTTGTTCAGGACCGTATGTAACAATTAATATGCACCCTGAAGATCCAGAAGCTTATTTAGATGCCGTTTTCTTTTCTCCTCATAAGTTTTTAGGAGGCCCTGGAACCTCTGGTATACTTGTATTTAATAAAAATCTATACAAAAACAATGTTCCTGATTGCCCAGGAGGAGGAACCGTATCATGGACTAACCCTTGGGGAGAACATAAATATATTGACAATATTGAAGATCGCGAAGACGGAGGTACTCCTGGTTTTCTTCAAGTTATAAAAACAGCATTAGCCATTCAATTAAAAGAAAAAATGGGTGTGGCTAATATTCTTGAGCGCGAAAAAGAAATTGTTAAGTATATTTTTAAAGAATTAAGTAAAGAAACTAATTTAGTCATTTTAGCAGGACAACATCAAGACCGATTAGGTGTTATTTCTTTTTATATAGATAATTTACATTATAACTTAGGCGTTAAAATATTAAATGATCGTTTTGGTATTCAAACTCGTGGAGGATGTAGTTGTGCGGGCACCTATGGACACTATCTATTACATGTTGACCAAGATAGATCAAATGCTATTACTTGTAATATAAACTCTGGCAATTTAACCGTAAAACCTGGATGGATACGAATGTCTATTCATCCTACCACAACTAATGATGAAATCCAATATGTTTGTGATGCTATCTCTTCTTTAGCGCGAAATCATCAAGAATGGTCCAATGATTATGAATACAATTCTAAAACAAATGAGTACACACACACAAACGCACAACCTATTGATACTCTAATTCAAAATTGGTTTGAAATATAAACTATATATAAAAACCAATCTTTATAAAAATTATCTAAAAAAAGACACACCCTCATGTCTTTTAATTTCAATCTAGCAAGCAATAAAGAGGCTGTCCTAACTTTTTTTGGACAGCCTCTTCTATCGTTTAAGCAACAAATTGATTCCTACAACAGCATTTTTCAAATTATACATTAACCTTTTGATAAAAATGAAAAGGCACTGATTTTTTACTCCAGCTCTAGTTTTACATTGAGAATAAAAAAGCGAGTACTTTTTTAGATTTAAACTCATTTTTATTTACAATAAATTTCTAATACATAGTCTTCTGGATTTAAGCTCCTTTTTAAACTTTTCATACCTTTAAAAAATAAAAAAGATTAACTCATTTTAGAAAATGTTTTTTGGGCTTCCTTGTAACCTATTGAAAAAATTTCATCCATTTTTAATTTATTGGTCTCAAAAGTACCAAATTTAGATAATTCTTCTGGCTGAATAAGCCAATCACAGTTAGCAAACTTATGAGCACTGGAGTTTCCAAAAAGTAAATCAAAAGCACGAGCGGTTACAGATCTAATAGAAGTAAGATCTTTTGGTTCTATCTTTTGTATGGGACTAACATAAACTCCTATACAATAGTCACATCTTCCTTGCAACAAATCAGTAGGAAAATGATTTAAAATTCCTCCGTCACTATATAAATTTCCTTCAAATTCATAAGGCGAAAAAACACCTGGAAATGACGATGATGCTAAAATGGCATCTACCACACGTGTTGTTTCGTCAAAAACTCTTAATTTACCTTTTACTAAATCAGTTGCAGTTATATGTATTTTAATCGGTAAATCCCCAATCCTTAAGTCTTTAAATATTTTATAAAAATACGATTCAAAGGCATTTGCATCTATCAATCCTGCTTTAGAAAATGTAAAATGTTTCCAATGAAAAAAATAAATAGATCTAAAAAAATCTAAAATTTCAAGAGGAGACTTTCCTACCGCATACAAAGCTGCAATAATAGCACCAGCACTAGTTCCTGAAATAATTTTAGGTTCTATTCCGTTCTCGTTCAAAAAATGTAATACACCTGCATGAGCCAAGCCTTTACTCCCTCCACCAGAAAGCACTATACCTATATTTTTTAAATTCATTTTATAAAAAGGGAAATTTACCAAAAAAATTCAAACTCATCATTTAACTTTATCTAGAAGATATTTTTGTATTTAAATAAAATATAATTCATATTTTTATTCAATAACAAATGCTGCTTGTACATTTACCACTACAGTCATTTCTCCCACTGCTAAAATATCTTTATTTCCACCGTCTTGTAGAGTCTCAGCCATCATAGCTGATTTATACATCATAGGTTGTTGTTGTGGATAATAAGAAGATGAATTATCTGTTATTAAAAGAATTTTTCCTACTTTTTGTCCTAAAGCAGATACAAAGTCTTCTGCTTTTTGTTTTGCATTTAACATTGCTTTTTTACGAGCTTCTTTTTCTAATTCTTCTAATTTTGAAGTTTTAAATTCAACACTTCTAATGTTAGTTATTCCTGTATCTGTAACTCCTAGCATGAAATCATTATATTTTTTTATGTCTTTAAATAAAATGGTTATTGTTTGATTAGCATAAAAATTATATTTCTTTTTTTCATAATCATAATTTTTATTAAGATTTACATCTGTTGTCTGATAATCAGAAGCTGAAATACCATATCCTTTTATATATTGAATAAGTTTAATGATGATATCATCATTCATTTTTTTTGCAGTAGCTGCATCTTTAGCTGTATTTTCAACCCCTAAAGTAATTAAGCATTGATCAGGAACTGTTTTTATTTTACCTTCTCCTGAAACATTTATTTGTGGAACCTGTTGTTTAAATTCTTGTGCTTGCATCATAAAGGACATTAGAAATAATAAAGAAGTGATTAATTTTTTCATTTGATATACGATTTTTGATTAAATATTTTTTTTAAACATTACAAAATGTATGCCATTATATTTTTTTCATTTTTGTCAAGAAAAAAAGTATAACAATAGGAATAATTAACAAAATAACCATTCTTAAACTTGTAATTAAAATACTAGGTTGTATTAATATTGTAGATAGTAAACCTCCTAATGCTCCTCCAAAATGAGCTTCATGTCCTATATGATCATTTTTAGCTTTCATACCATAAATGGAATACAACAAATATCCAATACCAAAAACATAAGCTGGAATTGGGATTGGAATAAGAAAAAGATACAAATCTATTTCAGGATTCAATAAAATGGCAGTATATAATATACCCACTACTGCTCCAGAAGCTCCTCTAGCTCGGTAATTAAAAGTGTTTTTATGATAAGCCATAGATAATAAGCTTCCTGAAAATAAACTTACCATATAAATTATTAAAAACACATTAGATCCCAAATTATAAATAACAATGGGTGCAAACATATATAAGGTAAACATATTAAAAAAAAGATGCCCCCAATCATTATGTAAAAAACCAGATGTAAACATTCTTATTTGTTCTCCTGAACGAATTTTGCCTACATTAAATTCATAGTGATTAGAAAAATTGTAATCTGTAAAACCTTTATAACTTACAAAAACAGTAACACCTATTAGCAATAATAATATTAAATTCATTGAGTCTATTTTTACTAGCAATATACTACATTTTATAAGAATAGTAAATAATGAAATTCCTTTATTAAATAAATTTAATAAGTTATATTTGCCTTAAAATATTAAGATGCAATTACTCGTTTATTTACTACTATATCCTGTAATTTGGTTTATATCAATACTACCTTTTAAGCTATTATATCTTTTGTCTGATGGAGTCTATTTTTTTATTTATTACATTATAGGCTATAGAAAAAAAACAGTACGTCATAATCTAGTAATTGCTTTTCCTCATTTATCTTCTGAAGAACGATTATTTATAGAAAAAAAATCATACAGACATCTTTGTGATATGTTTTTAGAAATGATTAAAACCTTAAATATTTCAGAAAAAGAAATGGATAAAAGGTACCAATTTACTAATTTAGATATTTATAATAAATTAGAAGAGCAACAAAAAAGTGTAATCATTATGCTAGCCCATTATGCAAATTATGAATGGTTAATAGCAATGAATAAGTATATTAAATTTGAAGGATTTGGTGTATACAAAAAAATTAAAAATCCTTATTTCGATAGGTTGGTAAAAAAAATTCGTTCTAAATTTAAAGCTACACTAATAAGTACAAAAGAAACGTCTAAAGTTATAGAAAAAAACGATACAAACAACAAACTATCAGCGTACGCATTTATTAGTGATCAAACACCAAAAGCATCAAGTAATATGCATTGGTATCAATTTATGGGCAAAGAAGCACCTATCCATATTGGTGCAGAGATGTTAGCAAAACGTTTTGATATGAATATTATTTTTTTAAAAGTAAAAAAAATACAAAGAGGTTTTTATCAGGCAACATTTGAAATTTTATCAGATCAGGTGAAATCTGTTCCTAATTTTCAAATTTCAGAAAATTTTATAAAAAAAGTAGAAGAACAAATTTATGAAGCTCCGGAATATTATATGTGGACTCATAAAAGATGGAAACGTACTCGATAAACAAAAAATTAAAAATATTTGGGTCTTTAAAAAGAGTATAACTTAGGATGTAGTTTTTCACTTCAACCAACAGGAGAAATCTTATTCATTATAACTATTCATTTGTTACTTCGTTCGAGCCTCCCTATGGTCGAAATAACAAGATTTCGACCTTGAGAGGATAGCCTTTTGTTTTTATTTTTGAGGAATATTTTGTAAAATTTCTAAAACAAATTTCCAATATTTTTGAGCAGAAGAAATACTAGCTCTTTCATCAGGACTATGTGCTCCTTTTATTGTAGGTCCAAAAGAAATCATATCCATTTCAGGATAATTAGTTCCTAAAATACCACATTCTAACCCCGCATGACAAGCTACTACATGAGGTTTTGAACCATTTTGTTTTTCATACAAAGAAGTTAACACATCTAATATTGGTGAATTAACATTTGGTGTCCAACCAGGATATGATCCTGAAAAGATAACTTCACAACCAAATAATTCATAAGCTGAACGCAAGGCATTTGCTAAATCAAATTTTGAGCTTTCTACTGAAGAACGCGTTAAATTTTGAATTGATATTTGTCCTTCTTTCACAACTACTCTTGCAATATTATTTGACGTTTCTACTAAATCAGCCATATCAGGACTCATACGATAGACTCCGTTGTGAGCTGTATAGATGGCACGTAATAAACCTTCCTGAACCCCTAAATCCATTACTTTTGTTGGTAAATCTGATTTTTCAATCAAGATTTCAAGATGGGGTTCCATCGTCTTGTATTCTGATTTGATGTCATTAATTATTTCTTGCATATCAAAAACAAAAGCTTCATCATACATTCCTGCAATAATTACTTTAGCTACGCTTTCACGCGGAATAGCATTTCGCAAACTTCCACCATTGATTTCAGCAATTTGAAGACCAAAATTTTCGAAGCCATCAAACAGTAAACGATTCATGATTTTATTAGCATTCCCTAATCCTTTATGAATATCCATTCCTGAATGTCCTCCTTGTAACCCCTTTACAGTAATTGTATAACCTACAGAACCTTCTGGAGTTTCTTCTTCATTATACTCACGTTCAGCTGTTACATCTACTCCACCAGCGCATCCAATATCAATTTCATCATCTTCTTCGGTATCTAAATTCAAAAGAATTTCACCAGATAACAAACCTCCTTTTAATCCTAAAGCACCTGTCATTCCTGTTTCTTCATCAATAGTAAACAAGGCCTCAATAGCAGGGTGAGCCATAGTAGTACTTTCTAATATAGCCATTATAGTAGCTACACCTAAACCATTATCAGCTCCAAGCGTAGTTCCTTTAGCTCTAACCCAATCACCATCAACATACATTTCAATACCTTGCGTATCAAAATCAAAAAGAGTATCATTATTTTTTTGACAAACCATATCTAAATGCGATTGCATTACAATAGTTTTTCTGTTTTCCATTCCTACTGTAGCAGGCTTTTTAATAATTACATTACCTACTTCATCTTTTATAGTTTCTAGACCTAATTTTTGTCCAAAATCCATCATAAAAGCAATCACACGTTCTTCTTTTTTAGAAGGACGAGGTACCGAATTTAAATCGGCAAACTTGTTCCAAAGAGCTTTGGGTTCAAGGTTTCTTATTTCCTGACTCATTTTTAATTGTATTTTTATAAAGTGTCAAATTTACGAAGAATAGTATACCTAATATTTTTTTTTATTAACCTATTTTTAGAACTACTTTCATTTATATAATTTTAGTTAGAAAACACCGTTTACTAGCTCTTTTCCTAATTTTTTTTAATCAACAAATTCTATGAATTTGATTAAAATAAACACATACTGTTTTCCATTTTTTTGTAAACTCATCTATTAAGTTCTTTAATTTAAAAATAAAAAGGATATTTTGTTTAGACTATTTGGTCATACTGTTTTTTTAGATCTACTTAATCAAAAAACTGAATAAAATTAAAAAATGATTATTTCCTTAATACAATTTTAGATCAAATCCATTGATTTTGGACTTGATCTAAAACAATGGCTAAAAGGCAATTAAACACTAATAAGCTAAAAGTTTTTTTAATTCTTCTTCAAAACGCATTTTTGGTAAATATTGATCTTCTAATGATTTTATAAAAGGAATTGGAGTTTCTAAACTTCCCACCCTATAAACTGGAGCATCTAAAAATTTAAAACAATTTTCCATAATTAATGCGGAAATATCATTAGCTATCCCTCCAAAAAGGGTATCTTCTTGTAAGATAATGGCTCTGTTTGTTTTCTTAACTGATTTGTAAATTGTTTCAACATCTAGGGGTTGAAGTGTTCTTAAATCAATTAAATCAGCAGATATATCTGGATTATTATTTAAAGTTTCTAACGCCCAGTGCACACCTGCTCCAAAACTAATAATAGTCGCATGACTACCCTCTTTTATAAGTGAAGCTTTACCAAATGGTAGTGTGTAATAATCTTTTGGTACATCTTGATAGACTGAACGATAAAGTATTTTATGTTCAAAGAAGAGGATCGGATTGGGATCGTTAATAGCAGTATTTAACAAACCTTTTGCATCATAGGGAAATGCAGGATATACCACCTTTAAACCAGGTATTTTTGTAAACCATGCTTCATTTGTTTGGGAATGAAAAGGACCTGCTTGTGTACCACCTCCACAAGGCATACGAACTACTACATCTGCTTTTTCCCCCCAACGATAATGTTGTTTTGCAAACAAATTAACGATAGGATTAAAACCTGTGGAAACAAAATCTGCAAATTGCATTTCTACAACTGATTTGTACCCATTAATAGATAATCCATTTGCGGCAGAAAGAATGATACTTTCACAAATAGGTGTATTTCGTACCCTCTCTTTTCCAAACTCATTAACAAATCCTTCTGTAATCTTAAACGCACCGCCATATTCAGCTATATCCTGTCCCATAAGAACCAAATTAGAGTGCTTATCCATAGATTGTTTTAGTGCTTGTGAAATAGCATCTACAAAACGAATATTTTCTATTTCTGCATTAGGATTTATTTTTTCAAAATGATAAGGAGCATACACATCATTTAGTTCATTTTCTAAATTGGCAACGATAGCTGGTTCTTCTTGTACTTTAGACCAGTGTAAATCAATTTCCTCTTTTATTTCTTTATGAATTATATCATCTTCTTCATCTGAAAGAACCATTGTGATTTTTAAATATCTTCGATACTTTTCAATGGGATCTTTTTCTGACCAATGTTGTATTAATTCTTCAGGTACATATTTAGTCCCACTGGCTTCCTCATGACCACGCATCCTAAAAGTTTTGCATTCTATTAAAATAGGACGAGGATTTTGGATCATTGATTCTTTTAATTCAGATATTAGGTTGTATACTTCAAGAATATTATTACCATCTATTATATAACTCTCTATTCCATAACCTATTCCTCTATCTGCTAAATTTTCGCATTTATATTGTTCGTTGATAGGTGTAGAAAGACCGTATCCATTGTTTTCTATAATGAAAAGAACAGGTAACCCCCAAACGGATGCCACATTTAATGCTTCATGAAAATCACCTTCTGAAGTAGCGCCTTCTCCTGTAAAAACAGCAGTAACTTTATTATTATTAGCTAATTTATTAGCTAATGCAATACCATCAGCCACTCCCATTTGTGGTCCCAAATGAGAAATCATACCTATTATTTTATACTCTTGTGTTCCAAAATGAAAAGAGCGATCCCTTCCTTTAGTAAAGCCGTTTGATTTACCTTGCCATTGAGAGAACAATCTTTCTAAGGGTATTTTTCTAGTTGTAAAAACACCTAAATTACGGTGCATAGGTAATATATATTCATCATCACTAAGAGCTGCTGTAACCCCAACTGCTATTGCTTCTTGCCCAATCCCTGAAAACCATTTTGAAACCTTTCCTTGTCGAATCAAAATCAACATTTTTTCTTCAACCAATCGAGGTTTTAAAAGTTGCTTGTAAAGTACCAATAAAGCATCATTTGTTAAATCTTTCCTTTCAAAATTCATAATTAATTTAGTTAGCTATCTCAAAAATAAAGATTAAAAATTCAGTAAAACTGACAAAAGTTAGTTTTTTTATAATTGTTAATAACTTTTATTTAAAAATCAAACATTTTATATTTACTTTTGTTCTATCAGGTATTATACCAATTGAAGTTATTAACAAAAACTAAGACAATGCAAAAAATTCCTAGTGTTGACTTACGTGATTTCCTATCGGATGACCCGGTACGTAAACAAAAATTTGTAAATGAAATCGGAAAAGCCTACGAAGAGATTGGTTTCGTAGCATTAAAAGGTCACTTTTTAAATGACAAGTTAGTTGAAGATTTATACACTGAAGTGCGTAATTTCTTTAATTTACCATTAGAGGTAAAATCAAAGTATGAAATTCCAGGTATTGGAGGACAAAGAGGCTATGTATCCTTTGGTAAAGAACATGCTAAAGGTCGTTCTGCTGGTGATTTAAAAGAATTTTGGCATTTTGGACAGTATGTTTCAGAAGGTTCTAAATGGGCTGGAGAATATCCTGACAATGTGGTTGTAGAAGAATTGCCTAGTTTTAATGAAGTAGGTAAAGAGGCTTTTCAGATGTTAGAAAAAACAGGGGTTTACGTATTAAGAGCATTATCTTTATATGTGGGTCTAGATGAATATTATTTTGATAATTTTATTAAAGATGGCAATTCTATATTAAGACCAATACACTACCCTCCTATTACAGATGAACCTAAAGATGGTGCGGTACGTGCAGCAGCTCATGGTGATATCAACTTGATTACTTTATTAATGGG
Organism: Flavobacterium columnare NBRC 100251 = ATCC 23463; assembly: GCF_002530675.1. GTDB lineage: Bacteria > Bacteroidota > Bacteroidia > Flavobacteriales > Flavobacteriaceae > Flavobacterium > Flavobacterium columnare. The sequence continues at coordinate 16,941 of NZ_PCMX01000091.1, read as the reverse complement.
AGCTCAAGGAAAAGGCTTACAAGTTCAAAATCACGCAGGCGAATGGATTGATGCTATTGCTCAAGAAGACGAACTAATGATTAATGTAGGCGATATGTTATCTCGTCATACAAATAACAAATTAAAATCAACGATTCACCAAGTAATTAATCCTCCTAGAGAATTATGGGGAACTTCACGTTTTTCAATTCCTTTCTTTATGCACCCTGTTAGTGATATGTCATTAAATTGCCTAGCAGAATGTATAGATGAAAAGAATCCTAAACTATTTGAAGATATTACAGCTGGCGAATACTTAAATGAGCGTTTAGTTGAATTAGGATTGTTAAAAAAATAACTTACCACTAAGTATTAAAAATTGGGAGTTAAAAATTTTAAGTAATTTTTAATTCTCATTTTTAATTTTCGTCAAAATGGATTTACAAGATCAATTAAAAAAACTATTCCCTGACCATATACCCTCAAATAATCCTATTGAGGAAGACAAATCACATGAATTATTGGTTCAAAAAGAACCTATGATTTGTAAATATGAAAAGAGAAAAGGAAAACCCATCACCATTATAGCTGGCTATGAAGGGGACGATGAAGATTTCAAACTTTTAGCTAAAGAAATAAAAAACAAATTAGCTGTTGGAGGAAGTTTTAAAGACCGAGAAATCCTTATTCAAGGAGATTACCGCGATAAAATTATGGGGATCTTAAAAGAAAAAGGATTTAAAGTAAAACGAGTTGGAGGTTAAGTCCGATTTCGAAATTTAAAATTAAAAATTTTAACATTTATGATTAAAAATTCAGAACTTATATTAAACCCAGATGGTAGCGTTTATCATCTTAATTTAAAACCATCAAATATTGCAGAAGATATCATTATTGTTGGTGATCAATATCGTGTTGAAAAAATTACAAAACATTTTGATTCAATCGAATTTTCAACACAAAAGAGAGAGTTTAAAACCCAAACAGGAACTTATAAAGGAAAACGTATAACGGTATTATCTACAGGTATTGGCCCTGATAATATTGATATTGTAATGAACGAACTAGATGCTCTAGTAAATATTGATCTAGAAACTAGAAAAATTAAAGACCAATTAACGTCTTTAAATATCATTCGAATTGGTACCTCTGGTTCATTACAAGCAGATATACCTGTTGATAGTTTTGTCTTATCTAAATATGGTTTGGGATTAGACAATATGCTACGCTCCTATTTAATTGATAGCATTACCGAAAATGAAATAGAAGATGCCTTTATCTCACAAACCAATTGGGATATGCGTAAAGGAAAACCTTATGTTATAGCTGGAAGCGAAATCTTAGAAAAACGTTTAGAAAGCGATACAATTTTTAAAGGATTTACAGGAACAGCTGGTGGGTTTTATGGACCACAAGGACGTGTTCTTCGTTTAAATATTCAAGATCCTCAATTAAATAGTAAAATGGATTCTTTTCATTTTAATGGTACACGTATGACTAATCTTGAAATGGAAACCTCTGCTATTTACGGATTAGGAAAACTTTTGGGACATAACTGCTTATCTTTAAATGCTGTCATTGCAAACCGAGCAAACGGAACCTTTAGTGAAGATCCTTATAAGGCTGTAGATGCTTTAATACTTTATACGCTTGATAAATTAGTTGAATAATAGCAAATCTATTATCCTAAAAATGGTACAAAAATTAGAAAGCAAAAGGTTACTCTTTAAACCATTTGAAATGAGTGATGCAGAATCATTGTTTAAAATGGATAAGAATCCTAATGTACATAAATATCTGTGGCAACAACCTGTTCAAAATATTCAAGAAGTTGAAATCACTATTAAAAGAGTTTTAGAACAATACAAACGAAAAAAAATTGGAAGATATATTACTATTTTAAAAGAAACAGGTGAATTCATTGGATGGACTGGTATTAAATTTGTAGATGATCACACAGAAAATGGTAATACTAATTTTTACGATTATGGTTACAGACTAGATGAACGTTTTTGGGGTAAAGGATATGCAACTGAAGCAACACAATTTTGGTTAGAATATGGTTTTAATGAAATAAAATTCAAAGACCTACACGCATACACTCATTCTGAAAATGCGGCTTCCAACCATATCTTAAAAAAATGTGGATTCAACTTCATGGAAAAATACATAACAAACAATAATGTATCATGGAATTGGTGGAAAATTATTAAATAAGTTAGTGAATGGATTTTATTTTAGAAACATCAAGATTAATCATGCGTCCCTTAGAAATAGAGGATTTAGAAATATTATATACAATAGATTCTAATCCGAATGTTCATGAATATTTATGGAATGCTCCTGCAACTGACATCAATCAAACAAAATTCGTAATAAATTCTATTTTAAGTCAATATATCAAACATAAAATAGGTAGATATGGTATCATACTAAAAGAAACTAATGAGTTTATTGGTTGGGGTGGTCTCAAGTTTAACGAAAATACGGTTAATAATCATAAAGATTTTTATGATATTGGTATTTGTATAGCACAAGAACATTGGAATAAAAAGTTGGGTTTTGAAGTTTTTCAAGCATGGATAAAATACGCATTTAAGCATTTAAATTTGCCCAAATTATACGCATATACACAAACAAAAAATCACAGTAGCAATAAAATGGCAGAAAAAATTCAGATGCGTATGACAAATGAATTCGTATATGATGATCAGAATTGGAACTGGTATGAATTAGGCACACTAAAGTACAATATGATTATTTGCAAAGAAATAATTAAAGATATAGAAATCAAAATTTCACCTATTGTAACAAATAATCATGAATAACCTTTTTCTTTGGTTAAAGAACAGAGAGATTTCTACTTGGGAAGAATTAACTACATACGTCCAAAAAATCCCGTATGGAAGGAATAGTATACGTGATGATTTTTCACTTGTTGTAACAGAAAATAGAGGCACTTGTAGTTCAAAACACGCATTACTCAAGTCTCTAGCTCTGGAATTTAATCAAGAAAATGTAGAGCTCGTTTTAGGCCTTTTCAAAATGAATGCTATAAATACTCCTCCCCTAAAAGAAATTTTAGAAACAAATGGTATTAAGTACATACCTGAAGCACATTGCTATTTAAAAATAAATGGTAGATCTAAGGATTATACAAATGAAAATGCTCTTTATTCTAAAATTATGGGAGACATTATTAATGAAATTATAATTGAGCCTAATCAAGTAATTCAATACAAAATAGAGTATCATCAGATGTTTTTAAAAAATTGGCTTCTTGAAACCAAACAAAATAAAACATTTGAAGAAATTTGGTATATCCGTGAAAAATGTATTGCTAAATTATCTGATAATGAGATCTTTTTTTAAAATATTTTCTATAATTTAAATATGAAAACAGTAAAAATTGTTGGAGTTCCGGAACATTTTAACCTACCATGGCAACTATGTATAGAAAACGGAGAATACGATCAAGTAGGAATTGATCTACAATGGACTGATATTCCAGAAGGAACAGGAAAAATGTGTCAAATGTTACGCAACAATGAAGCTGATATTGCGGTAATTTTAACAGAAGGGATTATAAAAGATCTTGCTTCAAATAATCATAGTTCAATTGTCCAATGGTATGTTCAATCCCCTTTAATTTGGGGAATACATGTTAACGGCTCTTCTAGATACAAGCAATTATCTGATTTAGAAAACACTACAAGCGCGATCTCAAGAATAGGATCAGGTTCTCATTTGATGAGTTTTGTAAATGCAAAACAACAAAATTGGGATTTAAATAAATTAAACTTTGATGTTGTTAATACAATTGATGGAGCTGTAGAATCCTTACAAAAAGGTAATGCAGATTATTTTTTATGGGAACGTTTTATGACACAACCATTAGTAGATCAAGGTATTTTTAGAAGAATTGGCGAATGCCCTACTCCTTGGCCTTCTTTTGTCATTGCTGTTCGAAATGAATTTTTAGAAAATAATTTAGCTACATTAGAATTAATTTTAGAAATTATTAATAACACTACTATAGAGTTCAAAGATATTCCTAGTATAGATAGAACATTAGCCGCTCGGTATAATCAAAAATTAGAAGACATACAACAATGGCTTAAACAAACACGATGGTCACAAAAAAAGATAGATCAAAAAACATTTAATAGAATTCAAAATCAATTATTAGAATTTAATTTAATAGAAAACGAATTATCCTTTGAAATGATCGTAAAATAATAAGCCTTTTTTACGTGATATGAAAATGACTACAACTCCTCTTAAAGACCTTTATTATCAATACAAAGATCAGCTTTCATTACCTAAGCCTTGGGATTATGTAGTCATTTTTGTTTTATGTTTATTACTAACTTTACCCACATTTATAATTGTACACCATAATCTAAAAGAAACCAATTGGGAAATTCCTTTAGATCGTATCTTTTTATTTATTTCTATTGCTCTAATTTATTTTTTTTTATTAAAAAAAATAAAAAAAGTAATCCTTATTTGTATCATAGTCTATATGCTTATTTTGTTATATGGAACTTTGTTTGGGAACTATGGTTTTTATCGATTATATGATGATTACCGATCAATGATGTACACTATGGATGAAAATCCTTATCCACAAGATATTATTATTAATAAGTTACTCCCATTCCCTAATAAATATAAAGTCCTGAAAGCTATTGATTTTAATACTCCAAAAGTGCGAAATTTTGCCGTTTGGTCTACTACACAAAACTTTAAAAATGTATCCCATTTAAAAAAATATTTTGAATATAGAACCACTATACAATGTTTTGCTGTTTTCAAAGAAATTAAAAAACGATGGAATTATGTAAATGACCCACAGGGAAATAATTATATAGCCAGTGCTTCTGAATCACTTGAACATTTTTCAGGTGATTGTGATGATCACGCTATATTAATGGCCGCAGGTATTAAAGCCGTTGGAGGTATCCCTCGGTTAATACACACAGACGCTCATATTTATCCAGAAATGCTCATTGGCACTAAACGAGATCTTGAAAAGATAAATTATTTAATACACGAAGTTCTATTTACTCAAGAAAGCAAAAACAAACCCCTACACTACCACATAGATGAACGAGGCTATATTTGGCTTAATCTTGATTATACAGCTAACTATCCTGGCGGAAAATTCATGAGTGAAGCTATTTTAGGTCAATTAACACTAAATGACTAAAATTACCATTTTATTTCTTTTTTATTGATACTCTTTAAATAATCATTTGTTTTACTAAAATGCTTATTACCAAACCATAATCCTCGGTTAGCACTTAAAGGTGAAGGATGCCCTGTTTCTAAAACATAATGTTTGTTTCGATCTATTTTTGCTCCTTTTTTCTTAGCAAATCCACCCCAAAGCAAAAAAACAATATTTTCTTTTTCATCAGAAATCTGCTGAATAACGGCATCTGTAAATGTTTCCCATCCTTTATTTTGATGACTCCCAGCTGTATTTTCTCTAACTGTTAAAGTTGCATTTAAAAGTAAAACACCCTGTTCAGCCCAACGTTCTAAATTTCCAGAAATAGGCATAGGAATTTTTAAATCTGATTCAATTTCTTTGAAAATATTAATTAATGAAGGAGGAAGAGAAACCCCTTCATTCACAGAAAAACATAATCCATTAGCTTGTCCTAAACCATGATAAGGATCTTGGCCTATTATAACTACCTTTACATCTTCAAAATGGCAATGATCAAATGCGGAAAAGATAAGATTTCCTTTAGGAAAACAACGTCCAATTGAATATTCATTTTTAATAAAGTGAATAAGGTTTTCAAAATAGGGTTTATTAAATTCCTCTTTTAAAATTTCTTTCCAAGAATTATGAATTTTAACTTCCATTTTTTTTCTTACAAAAATATTAAAACTTATAAACTTATGGTAACTTTTTCATACTTTTGCGCGGTTTTATAGCATATCAAATAACACTAAATGAACAGTAATAATAAAGTACTTATATTTGTTTTATCAGTTACGTCTGTCTATTTCGGGCTTTCATTTTTTTCGAAAAGTATAATTAAATATTATCCTAGCTTTAAAAATGTCGATCTATTTGCTGATATACAAAATGACAAAATCGTCAATATTAATAAACAAGATAAAAAAATCAAAAAAAATGGTTTAACTAATGCAATTCAAAAGCAAGATAGCACATTTACTGTTTTTGAAGATTATACTACAACTAGTATTACAGATTTTGACACTACTACTAGTAATTTTGTATTTTCAAACTTATCTAACAAATTAGGCGAATTATACAAAAATAAAAAAACAAAAATTAGAATTGCTTGGTTTGGTGACAGTCAAATAGAAGGGGATTTGATGACTCAGGATATTAGAGAAATGTTGCAAAACTATTTTAATAAAAAAAAGGGCGTTGGTTTTGTACCTATAAATTCTATTTCTGCTGATTTTAGGCAAACTGCTCACTCAAAAACATCTGGTATTTTTCAAACATTTAACTTTAAACAAAATCCTGAAAAAAATGTTTTCTTATCTGGATATTCTTTTCTTAGTTCCGATCTAGATATTACTTTGCAAAATAAAGTTAAAAAGGATAGTACACAAATTCTTGAAAAATGGTTATTGTTTGGTAAAGGAAATGATATTTCTATAACTCAAAATGGAATTCAAACAAACTATCCTGCTAGAGAAAATTTCAACCGAGTATTACTAGATAAATCTACATCTAATAGTATACACTTCAAAGCTAAGTTTTCTAATACTCCTATTTATGGCGTAAGTTTTGAGCCTGAAAACGGGATTGTACTGGATAATTTTTCATTTAGAGGTATTACGGGAGTTGAGTTAGATAAAATTAGCATAGAACTACTACAAAAGCTAAACCAAGAGAATTATTATGATTTAGTTGTTTTTCAATACGGTGTTAATTTAATGTTCAGAGCCAACGATTTAAATTATGATTATTATTATCAAAAAATGTCCCCTATCATTAAGAAATTTAAAAAAGAAATGCCTAAAACAGATTTTTTAATCTTTAGTTGTTCCGATAGAGCTTTTAAATATGATAATGAATGGAAAACAGCAATAGGAATAGATAGTTTAATAAAAGTACAAGCTAGACTATCCTATGACAATAAAGTTCCTTTTTATAACCTTTTTAATTCAATGGGAGGAAAAGGAATTATGAAAAAATGGGTAGACACTATTCCTGCGATGGCAAGCAAAGACTATATCCATTTTAATCGAAGAGGATCTAAAATAGTGGCTCAAACTATTTTTAAATCAATTCAAAAAGAATTTGATAAGGTAAAAGATAAAAAGCAAAAACAAAATAATAAAAACTAATTTTCTAAAATGTTAACCTTTGATTTTAATAAAATAGTTGATCAGCTATTCTATGATCCTAAAAACCCTTTGTTATTTAATAGTGGTTTCTTTGTTTACTTTTTTTTAGTTTTCATTATTTGCTATTATATCCTAAGAAAAAACTATTTAGGTAGAGCTTATATTTTAAGCTTTTTCTCTCTCTATTTCTTTTATAAAGCCAGTGGAAACTTTGTTTTTTTAGTTATAGGATCAGCAGTTGTTGATTACTTACTTTCTATTGCTATATACAAAGCACGAACAAAAGTAGTCTTAAAAAAAGTATTATTAATTGTATGTATTATTTTTAATTTGGGGTTACTCTTTTACTTCAAATACACAAACTTTTTTATTGAAATAATAAATAATCTAAATATAACAAAGTTAGATCCTGTTCATATTCTGCTACCTATTGGTATTTCGTTCTACACCTTTGAAAACATTAGTTACGCAGTAGATGTTTATAAAGGTGAAATAAAACCAGAAGAAAATATAGCCAATTATATTTTATTCTTATCCTTTTTCCCAAAATTGGTTATGGGACCTATTGTAAGAGCTAAAGATTTCATACCTCAATTAAAAAATGATTACTATGTAAGTTCTCAAGATTTTTCAAAAGGTTTTTATTTAATTATAAGCGGATTAATTAAAAAATTAATCATCTCTGATTTTATAACCCTAAATTTAGTAAACTATATTTTTGATGGTCCTCATTTACACAATGGTTTTGAGTGCCTTATAGCTCTTTATGGATATGCTATTGTGATTTATTGTGATTTTAGTGGGTATAGTGATGTGGCAATTGGAATTTCTAAATGGTTAGGAATTACTATTCCTCCAAATTTTGAATCGCCATATCAAAGTACTTCTCTTACTGAATTTTGGAGAAAATGGCATATTTCATTATCCTCTTGGCTACGTGATTATTTATATATCGCTATGGGAGGGAATAAAAAAGGCAAATTAAGAACCAATATCAATTTATTCCTAACAATGCTTATAGGTGGATTTTGGCATGGAGCAAGCTGGAATTTTATCATTTGGGGGTCTTTACATGGTTTTGGTTTAATTTTTAATAAATATTGGACTAATATTACTTCTAAAATTAATATCCTTCCTAAATTTATTTCTAAGCTTATCTTTGGTTTGATAACATTTCATTTTGTATGCTTTTGCTGGATATTTTTTAAAGCAGAAAATTTAGAAACCTCTTTAACTTTTATAAATCAAATTATAAATCAATTTAGTCTTGAAGGTGCTGAAGAATTTATTGTAAATTACAAACAACCTCTAATCATGATTGCTATAGGTTATTTAATACACTTAATACCTAATAATTGGAGTGAAAAATATATTAAAATACAAACAAAACTCCCTTTACTATTTAATATCATTGTTATGATTTTATTTATATTTCTATATTCTTATTTTAAAAGTTCTGAATCTGTAATGCCTATTTATTTACAATTTTAATATAAAGAAGTTTTTTAATAATAAACCAAAGCCCCGCTTCGAACAAGAATCAAAAGTGGGGCTTATTTATTTTAATAAAAAAGCAGTAGCCTTTTTGGCTCTTGCTAGAAAAGGGTTTTAGATTTCTAATAGGTGGGGATAAGACTTAAATCCTTTAGAAAGTTGGATATACAGATTAATAAAGGCAATGCTATAATAAAAACGTATGTTAAACCCAAATTACACATTAGAAATCTATTCCAACCTAAAACTACTTCAAAAATAAGCACTTACTCCTTTTTGAGCACTCATTTTTATTGTATTTTTAGATTTCACAACGAAGTCTAATACGTAATCTGGGTTAAAAAGTATGTGATAGCCTTTCCTATGGCCTTGATTTGAAAAGAATATCTAAAAAGTAATTAAACACACAAATACCAATTGATAAGAGCAATTGGAAGTTTAAGATTGGAATACAATTAAAATTTTATTTAGAAACATACTTATATACGATATATACTATTTTATAAATACCTTTTAATTTCGTACTTCTAAGTCTGTTTTAATAATGGAAGGTGAATTTAAAAAATCATTCCAACTTTTTGCAAAAGCTTCAGTAAATAAGTACCCTTGTAACTCATACCCTTTTTTAGAATAATGAACAAGATCATTTGCTAAAAGTTGGTTTCTTGCAAACTCACAACTTCCTTGTAAGCCTTTTGATACTTCAAACAAATTCCATAGTGCAATTTCATTTTCAATGCAGTAAGCCATAATTGCGTCAGAAAAATCTTTTAATTTCTTATTAGGCACTACTTTTTTGTAAAACGATACAGGAGGTGTAGATAGTATAAAAACGGCTTCTGGATTAAACTCTTTTATTTTTTTAATTGTTTCTTTTATAGATTCTACAAAATTCTCAGGAGTTAAAACAATATTTTGTGCTTCATTGGTTCCCATGGATAAAATATAACAATCCGATTTAATATTTCTAATTTGATCCCAAAATAAAGTTTCCGAATTATAATCAGAAAATTTAGCACCATTTACTCCTATGGCATTATAAATAATTCCTTTGTCTATAGAATTTTCTAAGAAAACGCCATACAATTTAGTACAAATAGAATCGTTGCAAATAATATTAAAGTCTGAACGGAGGCTATTAAACTTAAAATCTAAGACCCCATTTTCTTTGATATTGCATTTTGCAGTATCTTCAACTAAATTTATATTGGCAATTTCATCATTTGTAAACAAAGTTAGCTTATCAAACTTATGAATAGTCCCTACCCCTCTGAATTTAAAACTAATAAAAGAATTAGGCTCTGTAGATTCTATAGCAAAACCACTTATACCACAAGGAATTTCTGGATTTTTTTTTATCAATCGGCTGCCTTTCCAATTAGAATTTGAATCAAAAATAATATCTGATGGGGCATTGCTTTTTGCTAATTGATAAGGAAAAATTAAACCTCTCCCTGCATTACCAAAATAGTGCTGCAACTCCGTACGTATAATTTTTGTTGACATATCCGCTTGTATATGCGAATCCCCTAGATGAACAAATGAAACTTGTTTTAAATTATCTTTTTTTAATTTCAAAAGTTTAAGGAAAAGAGGTTTTAAATGGTTTTCATTTAGAATTCTATTTTTTTCATAATCTAAATTTATTTTAGAATATAAAGAGTCTGTTTTTTTATATTGAAATAAGGGAATACTCTGTCCTGAAACAGCCTGTGAAATGAAGAAAATACATAAAAAAACAACTTTACTAAAAGGCATAAAATATTAATTCTAAGTTAATTTGTTGATAAAAAGCCTATTTAAAAAACTTTTTTTTTTAAATTTGCTCCCTACTTCTTAAAAAGAAGAGATAGAATTATTAATCATTTGGCAAATTTGGTTATTATTTTAAGTAATACCAACTTAATTATAAAAAAATTTATGCTTATGAAGAATCTAAAATTTTACTTTTTATTTGTTTTTACCTTTCTTAGCGTTTGTAGTGGCTATTCACAGAGTGAATCATACATTAAGGAATATGGTGAAATAGCAGATAAATTATCTTTTGAGTTTGGAATACCAAGATCTATTATTTTAAGTATCGCTATAGTAGAATCAGGCTATGGAAATAGTAAAGTTGCAAAAAAGTTGAATAATCATTTTGGAATAAAAGGAAAAAATCAAGTAACCTGGTCTAGCTTCAAACAATATTCGAGTGTAGAAGATTCATTTAGAGATTTTTGCTTAAAAATGGCATCAAAAAAATTCTATATGAATCTAAAAGGGAGCGATGATTATCTACTTTGGCTAAAAAAAATAAGTCTAACAGGGTATTCTACAAAACCAACCTTATGGAGAAATAAGATCAAAAAAACTATTTTAAAACACAAATTGCATTAAAAACAACTTTAATAGATTGAATTGAAAAGGGGATTGAAAATTCAATCCCCTTTTTTTGATTTAAATTGTAAATTTGTGACTTCATCAAAAAACAAAATGATTTCAATACATAGCAAGACCTTACAAGATTTAGAGTTTCAAACTATTTTAGAAACTATTTCAGAATATTGTATAACTGAAATTGGCGTTCAAAAAGTATTACATATAATACCCTACAAAAACCAAGAAGAATTGATGGAAGTTTTATTTCAAACTTCTGAATATAGATCTTCTTTTGATAATAATAATGCTTTACCTAGTCATAATTTTGAACCGATAACGAACGAACTAAAATTTTTAGCCATTGAAGATAGCTTTTTAGAAGCCTTGAGTTTTAAAAAAATTCATTCATTAGCAGAAAACACCAATGTTTTATTAAATTTTTTAAAAAAATTTAACGATTATTATCCTTATTTACATAAAAAAGCAAGCGAAATAACCATAACAAAAGAAATAACAAAAGCTATTGAAGCTATTTTCGACAAATATGCCGAAATAAAAGACGATGCCACTCCTACTCTATTAGAAATCCGTAGGAATATGAACTTAGTTCGTGGAAAAGTTAATCAGAGTTTCGGAATGGCATTAAGTCAATACAATTCGTTAGGTTATTTAGATGAAATTCGAGAAACAGTAGTTGAAAATCGGAGAGTATTAGCTGTTCAAGCCATGTACCGTCGTAAAGTGAAAGGGTCTATATTAGGAAGCTCTAAAACAGGTAGCATTGCTTATATAGAACCAGAATCCACCTTACGTTATTCTCGGGAATTATCTAATTTAGAGTATGAAGAACAAGAAGAAATTATTAAAATTCTAAAACAACTAACCAATAATATTCGTCCTTTCCATGAATTATTGAGTCAATACCAAGATTTTTTAAGTGCTATAGATGTTATTTCTGCTAAAGCTAAATACGCTTTAAAAATTAATGGCTTATTACCTAAAATAAACGATGAAAAAAGAGTGTATTTACGAGAAGCTTTTCATCCTATTTTATTCCTAAATAATAAAGAAAAAGGAAAAACTACCTATCCTCAAACCTTTGAATTTGATGAAAGCAAAAGAATTGTTGTCATATCAGGTCCTAATGCGGGTGGCAAAACTATTTCTATGAAAACCGTTGGTTTACTTCAACTAATGCTCCAATCAGGGATGCTAATTCCTGTGCATGAACGGAGTGAAACTTGTTTGTTTGATCGAATTTTAACAGATATAGGTGATAATCAATCTATTGAAAATCATTTAAGTACTTATAGTTATCGATTAAAAAACATGAATTACTTCCTAAAAAAATGCAATTCAAAAACTTTATTCTTAATTGATGAGTTTGGTACTGGCTCCGATCCAGAATTAGGGGGTGCTTTAGCTGAGGTGTTCTTAGAAGAATTTTATCATCGTGAGGCTTTTGGAATCATTACAACACATTATGCTAACTTAAAAATGTTAGCTAACGAATTGCCTAGTGCTACCAATGCTAATATGCTTTTTGATGAAAAATCATTAGAACCTATGTATAAATTAATTATAGGACAAGCAGGTAGTTCGTTTACTTTTGAAGTGGCTCAAAAAAATGGCATTCCATTTGGATTAATTAATCGAGCAAAGAAAAAGGTAGAAGGAAGTAAAGTACGATTTGATAAAACCATTTCTTCACTTCAAAAAGAACGCTCTAAATTAGAAAAAACCTCACAAAATTTAAAAGAAGAAGAAACCAAAGCACGTGAAGAAAGTAAAAAAATGGAAACCATCAATGCTAAAATTCAAGATAAATTAGAACGTTATCAAGAATTATATGATGCAAACCAACGTTTGATTTATATGGGACAGAAAGTAGATGATATTTCCGGAAAATATTTTAATGATAAAAATAAAAAAGATCTGATAGGTGAATTTTTAAAAATGGTAGAAATTGAAAATTCAAAACGAAAAAAAATTACCCTAAAAGAAAAAAAAGTTAAAGAAAAAATTGAAAAAGAAGTGCTTGAAGAAGTACAAATTAAAGTAGAAGAAATCCGTAAAGAAAAAAAAGAAAAGAAAGAAATTGCCAAAAAAATAGAAGAAAACAAACCTAAAATACCCCTTAAGGTAGGCGACCGTGTTCGCATGATTGATGGAAAATCTATAGGTACGATTGATAAAATTGAAAAGAATAATGCCATTGTAAATTACGGAATCTTTACTTCCAAAGTAAGTTTAGAACAATTGGAATATATTCAACCTAAATAATTTTTAAATATCAATCAATGGAAAACCTACCAAAAGACAAACAAATCATCCTTTTTGATGGAGTATGCAATCTTTGTAATTACTGGGTACAATATATTGTTCAAAGAGATCATAATGACATCTTTCGTTTTGTAGCTTTGCAATCTGAATTAGGACAAGAAATACTTAAATATCTAGGTATCACTAATCGAAATATAGATAGTATCATATTATATATTCCTAACCAAGCCTATTATTATAAATCAGGAGCTGTTCTAGAAATTGCTAAAAAATTATCTGTTTTTAATTGGCTATCTATTTTTAAAATAATCCCAACGGCATTACGCGATCCTCTTTATGACTTTGTTGCTAAAAACCGTTACAAATGGTATGGTAAAAAAGAAACTTGTATGATTCCAACTCCAGAATTAAAAGCTAAATTTATTGATTAACTAAAAGACATGAAGCCCTTAAAAATCAAAAAGATACTATTTACAGAAAATATTTTTTTTTTAGCATTCTTTATATTTCAATTAGTATTACTAAGCGTATTTTCTAAATTTCCTGCTATTATAGAACAGTATTATAGTAATGGGTGCTATCCTATTATTTCAAAACTAAATAGAATCATTTTTGGTTGGATTCCTTTTTCTGTTGGTGATCTTATTTATATTTCTTTAAGTATTTATCTCCTATATTGGTTTTATAAAAACCAAAAAATAAATTGGATAGAAAAAGTTAAACACCTCTTTAAAATGCTAGTAATAGGCTATTTTATATTTCATTTACTTTGGGCTTATAATTATTATAGGATGCCTCTTTATGAAAAAATGAATTTAAGAACTGATTATCGTCAAGAAGAACTCTTACAATTTACCAAAAGGCTTATCTACACAAGCAATAAACTTCAGTTTAAACTCACACATAATGTAAATAAAAAAGTAATTAGTCCCTATAAAACAACTCAAATATTCCGATTAGCTCCATTAGGATATGCTAATTTAAAAAACACACATCCCTTTTTTGATTATACAAATTCTAGCATAAAAAGTTCCTTATTTAGTTACCCACTAACGTATATGGGCTTTGGAGGTTATTTAAATCCTTTCACAAATGAAGCACAAGTAAACGATATGCCTCCTTCTTATAATTTACCCGCTATAGTTTGTCACGAAATGGCTCATCAAATAGGCTATTCTAGTGAAAGCGAATGCAACTTTATTGGTTTTTTAGCTTGTACTCATAACAAAAATTTGTTCTTTCAATATGCTGGGTATACCTATGCTTTACGTTATTGTCTAGCCCATATTGCCTCTAAAGATCAAAAAGAATTAAAAAGCATACTTAGCACTATTCATCCTGGGGTTTTAAAAAACTTTCAAGAAAGTGAAACCTTTTGGTCAGTACATGAATCAATGATCAATACTGGTTTTGAAATATTTTACGACCATTTTTTAAAACTAAATCAACAAAAAGAAGGAATGCAGAGTTATAGTAAGTTTATTAATTTATTAATTAATTATGAGAAGAAATCCTCCTTTTAAATGGAGATAATAGTTTAGAACACTTATTGAAAAAATCCTTTTTTTGGCTATTTTTACTCAAAAAAAGGATTTTTTTTAAAACATTTTCGGTACAATTGGAAATACTTTTGGATGAAGTAAACGAGTTATCTATTGTCAAGCCCTTTTATTCCTTAACAACTTCTTTAAGATCTATAATTGTTTTTTTAGGATCATTTGAATTGAATACAAAGCTACCTGCAACCAAAATATCTGCACCTGCTTGAACTAATTTTTTTGCGTTTTTAGTAGAAACGCCCCCGTCAATTTCAATCAGAGTAGAGGCTCCTTTTTTTTCTATTAATGCTTTTAACCTTTCTACTTTTGAATACGTATTTTCTATAAATGATTGTCCTCCAAAACCAGGATTTACACTCATAATACAAACTACATCTATCTCTTGAATTACCTCCTCTAATAATGTTATATTGGTATGAGGATTCAGAGCTACACCTGCTTTCATTCCTTCTGCTTTTATAGCTTGAAGGGTTCTATGCAAATGTACACAAGCTTCTAAATGTACGGTTAAAATATCAGCTCCTAGTTTCTTAAAAGTTGAAATATAACGATCTGGATCTACAATCATTAAATGTACATCAATTGTTTTTTTAGCATATCGTTTAATAGCTTCCAATACAGGCATACCAAAAGATATATTAGGAACAAAAACCCCATCCATAATATCTATATGAAAC
Organism: Flavobacterium columnare NBRC 100251 = ATCC 23463; assembly: GCF_002530675.1. GTDB lineage: Bacteria > Bacteroidota > Bacteroidia > Flavobacteriales > Flavobacteriaceae > Flavobacterium > Flavobacterium columnare. Next base: position 1,241 of record NZ_PCMX01000091.1, on the reverse strand, counting down.
CAATCGGCTTCACTTGTATTAATCATTTCAATATCTCTTTGCAAATTAGCAAAATCAGCAGCAAGAACGGATGGAGCAATAAGTGTTTTTTTCATTTTTATAACGTATTATTGTGTTGTCTTAGAAATTATATTTTATATTTCGTCTATAGAAGTCGTTAAAACCGATATAATACAAGTATTATACTACCATCAAATTACAACCTCTAATATCCGAATTATCAAATCGCCCAAGAATTTCAAAAGAATTATTATCTAGTATTTTTCCTAAATCCTGAGTAGCAATAAAAGAGCATGAATTAATATTAGCAAGATCAATTATATTTACTCCTCCTACTTTACCATCAGGTAATAAGGTTAAAGCATCTTCAGAATCGCGAATGATAATTTTCATCCATGCAGGACATTCAAAAACCCCATTTCCTAAAGAATAAGCTTGGGATAATAATTCAGTCATTCCGTATTCAGAATGTATTACAGGAACACCAAAACCTTTACAAAGAATAGTATGTAATTCTTCTCTAATCATTTCTTTTCTACGTCCTTTCATACCTCCTGTTTCCATGATAATGGTATTTTTTAAATTAAATTTTTGTTTTTCTACTAAATCTAATAAAGCATAAGTAACACCTATTAATAAAATATTATGTCCTTCATTGTCTAGTGTTATCAATTTTTCTATAAGTTCGTCATAGTTATTTAAATAAAATCCGCTTTCAGGAGTATTAGATAAACGGATTAAATCGTCAACCATATAAATCAAAGACGATCCTTCACGTTCTAAATAAGAGGGTAATAATGCCAAAACTACATAATCTTCAACATTTCCGTAAAATTGTTTAAAAGCTTGTCTGTAACTTTCTTCATAAAAAGATAAATCCGTAACACAATGCTTACTTGTTGTCATTCCTGTTGTTCCACTACTTGTAAAAATCTTTTGTATTGGATCTGTAGAACTCAATACATCATTTGATTTAAAAAATTGAACAGGTAAAAAAGGGATATCTTGTATCCTTTTTACATTTGTTACATCCTTTTTTAGCAAAGAACAAAATCTTTGATAAACTAAATTATGATTATACTGAAAACGAAAAATTTTTAAAGTAAGCTTTTCGAATTCTTTTTTAGAACTAATTTCAAATATATCGCTAGATGTATACATACTTCCAAAATTACATAAAATAATATAGAGTTCAACTTAAATCTAAAGTCTAAAATTCCTGACAAATTTAAACTTAATTT
>NZ_PCMX01000090.1 GCF_002530675.1 Flavobacterium columnare NBRC 100251 = ATCC 23463 | reverse complement strand
CCACAAAAAAACACGCCCTAAAGCGTGTTTTGTTTTTTACTCTCTGTTGTACGCACAGAAAACATTTCTGCGCTAACGTTTGCGCATATCTGCGCGATCGGGCTGACTCACTATGTGTCATTCCTGCCCGATCGGGGTTTTGAAGTGGTATCCTTCAAGTATTGCATTATTTAGAGTATCTATTGAAAAATTCAAATTTTCATTAAAAGTATAATTCTTATAATATGCTTTTACTTCTACAATAATATCTGTTTTTTCTTTTCCATTATTTGTTATTTTGGTTGTTTGGATGTCTTTAATGTCATATTTCTCAATATTGCCAAACATACTATCTTTAGAATGAAATAATTTTTTCAAATTATTAGAGTCCAAATTGGGGTTTAAAATATTAATTAAGGTATTATAATTTTTACTCTTAACATTAGAATAAAAACTAGTTGTTAACTCTTTTGCTTTTTCAACATCATCAGCATCATTAACTTCTTTTGTCGTTGAATTACACGCAAAAATTATAAAACTCATTAGGAATAAAATCTTTTTCATAATATTTAATCAAATTTAGCTTCTTTAGTTACATTCGTATTTGAGGTTGTATTAGATACACCATTTTCAATTTTATTTCCTGAACCAATTCCAGCATCGACCCCAATAGATTGATTAACAGTCCCAGTTGTTATATTGCCTTCAAATTCATATGTCACATGAAAAGGCATACCTGGAATTTTACCACTTGCTGTAGATTTAACTTTGTTTTCATTTACAAATTTAGAAGGTTCAAAAGGATTTGTCGTGTTTAATTTTGCAATAAATTGTAAAGTCGGTGTTGGTACATAATTAGAAATGTTAAATCCATCAGTACTTAATTTTCCATTAATTGCAAATTCATTTGTATTATAAAAACCAGCTGAATTTTCAGAAGAACTATAAATCCCTACTTGAGATTCCCATGAATATTTATTAAATTCAAATCCAATTTTAATTCCAGTATTAGAAGATTTAAACAATTTATCACTTTCTATCGAGTGTATCCAATCACTAGCTCGATACAAATTGTCTGTTACATATTCTTCCCATTTTTCTTCGAATGTATGTTCGTTAATAACTTTCACACCCGAAGAACCTATTGTAAACTCTCCAAAATTATCCATATAGTTTTTCCAAAAACTATCTACTACTGAAATTCTGCGCTAACGTTTGCGTTGAGCCAAGATTGCGCATATCACTTTGTGTCATATCCGCGACATCTGGGTGTTTTTGTTTTACCCTCTTTGTGTTCACGAGCTAGAAGCTCGCGGTAGCGAGATGCCGATTATTTAAAGACGTTCGCTCCAGCTAGTGTTAAAATCCTGCCTTTTTGATTTCATTGATATTTGTTATTTCTTTATCTAGTAGAATTTTCGAATATTCAGGATTAAAACTAGAAATTTCAATTAAATAATATCTATCAATTAAATCTTTGCTGTTTAAATTTGTATTTTCCCAAGATTCGTATTTCTTGTTTTTGTAGAAATACGTATAATATATATGTTTAAAGCTTCTTCTTGAAACAATTTTTGTGATTTTACCAATTGTCTCTAACTTATTTTTTTCAATATCTAATTGAACATTTTTTTTTCTTTCATAACTTCTAAAAAGCACGATAACAATAGCCAGTAAGAAAAGAAAACCAATTATCTTGTCTCTAAAATTCATTTCTTAATAATTTATTATTCTACCCTCGGAATAGAAAATTTAACATAACCACTATTTCTACCGGAATCAATTCTACTTGTCGTTTGTTGTTTTTTAGTTGCTTTCGGTGAAGAAGGTTTGGTTGCTGATTCAATGACATTACTTATAACGTCTCCTACTTTATTCTCTGCTGTTTCAACAGCTGATCCCGAAAAAATATTTAGACTATATTCTGCAGGTTTATATCCAATACCATCTACTTCTAATTTATTCCCAAAATAATCCCCTATTAAATTTGATGAAAATGTTGAGAAAAACTTATTATCAAAAGTATTAAAACTCCAATTCAGAGTTTTTTCGGTACTTCTGGAATTCTCATAACCATAATTTAAATTAAAGTATGATTCTCCAAAGTTAGAGTAAAAAGGATTTCTCATCAATCCTGCAAATAGGGGTTGACTCCAGTTAATATTCTCATCAAACTTGAAATCATTATATGCTAACTGACCAGTTAAATTTGTTGTCCCTGCAATCATTCCAGTCGTTGTAAATGTTGGTAATAATCCCTTTGCCGTATAAGCATTTTCTAAATAAGCAAAAATTGTTGCTCCTGAACCAGTTGACAAATAAGCTGAAAACGATGTGCCAGAGAACCAAGTGCAGTATGTACCATACACAGAAGAAGCAAATGGAGCGCTTAAGACAGCTCCTCCTGTACCAAATGTACCTATCAGACCTGCATAAAAACCTTTGTCATAATCAGGTTTTAGATCTTTATTATGGTCAAATTCAACAATAGGAGTCCCGATTGATATTACATTTGAAGAACCTGAAATACTCATACTTCCCTCTAAACCATCTAAATCGACCATAGCAATTGGAGAATTGCTAGCAAATTGATAAGGCGTCAATTCAGGATATTTTTTTGTCAAAGGATCAACATTTGGAAAACGCCCAATTCTTGGATTATACATACGCATTCCATATTCTTGCCAATTCCCCTCTCCCATTAACTCGTCGTCATTTTCCTTGCCATTAAATCCGTATCTATACTGATTACTAGACGAATGCCTATTTGGAACGAGGCTACCAAAAGGGTAATACTTTAT
>NZ_PCMX01000009.1 GCF_002530675.1 Flavobacterium columnare NBRC 100251 = ATCC 23463 | reverse complement strand
TCAAACGTAGAAATAAAAAATCCATCCCCCACAGAAAATAAAAAACCATCACAACCCACGGCAATTAAAAAAGCCAAAGGTTCTCCGGCAGAGCACAAACCAAGGAGTAAAAAAGAAGAGAAAGGAGTATTTAGAAGCATTTCAGAAACCTTAGACGAAATATGGGATTGGGCAGAAACCCAAGGAACCGCTCAAAGAGACAAACCCCACACCATTGAAATCCCCGAAGGAAAAAGCCCCGCTGTTATAGGAAAAACGAAGGTGGAGAAGACTTCAGTAGAAACTATTATTGATGTTTACTTTGCCAAAGAAGAATTTACAAAAGAAACAACTGAAAAAACAGGAACCCATCAATATAAATTTCAAAACGAGAACAAAAATATTGATAAAGATAAAATTGCTACAATCATCAAGAAAAAAGTAGATGAAGCAATAAGAAAAGATAAAAAATATTCAAAACTAGACGATATAAAAGCTGCTTTAACTAAAACTACTTATGCTAAAAATGAAGTAATATCTTTTGACGTATATAAGCTAGGTTCTAATTTGGTTAAAATAAACAATGCTCCACTTGAAGAAGAAATATATATAGTAGCAAAAACCGTATTGCTAGAAGGAAAAGAAGTAAACATTAAAATAAAAGAAAAAGAAGAAATTTTAATAGCTAAAGCTGCCGATTTACCCGTTCAAGAAGCGAAAAAAGATGGTGCCGAATTAACCACATTAAAAGCTACAGTAGAAAAAGGAGAAGCTAAAATAAAAATCAAACTTCGCCCAAAATCTGATGAAGATTTAAAAAAGTGGAAAGAAAAACTGGCTGGAATAAAAGATGGACAACATACTTATACTTTTGGAGGTAAAAATGATATTAGTACCGATGCCAAGAAAAAAACGGTTGCAGGAATAATTATTAAAAAAATAAAAGACGAATTAGCTAAAAATAAAAACGGCTCAGATTAATTTTCTGGGGATTAAGCAAAAAGTATCTCCTTCCTAAAAAAGAAAAATGGATCAAGAACCTTTTCTTTCTATAAAAATATTCCCAAATAGTATCTAACTTTTGGGGGGCAGTGCAAAAAACGCGCAATCGTGTCGTTTAACCTCGTTCTGCTTCTTATATCTAGTCGGCCTTCGAAAGGAGAAACCATATAATGTTAATGTAGCTTCTCCTATCACTGAAAGTGAGTAACTAGAATATTGAACACACTTTTTCTAAACAGCCTCTTTCTTGTTATTGATTTGCTTTCATAAATTCTTCTGCCTTATTCACCATATTATAACTTCCGCAAAAGAAAGGAACTCTTTGATGTAGTTCTGTAGGTTGAATCTCCATGATTCTCTTATAGCCATCAGAGGCCTTTCCGCCAGCTTGTTCTGTTATAAATGCCATAGGGTTGCATTCGTATAGTAGTCTTAGTTTTCCTTTGGGAGCTTTAGAGCTAGGAGGATACATATAAATGCCTCCTTTGATCATGTTTCTATGAAAATCAGCAACTAAACTGCCAATGTAGCGAGAAGTATAAGGGCGATCGCCCTCTTCTTTTTGACAGTATTTTAAATAGTCTTTTACACCTTGAGGGAAGTGAACATAATTCCCTTCGTTAATAGAATATATCTTTCCATCTTTTGAGAATTGCATATTAGGATGCGAAAGATAAAAAGTACCTATTGCAGGGTTTAATGTAAAGCCATTTACACCATTTCCTGTGGTGTATACAAGCATAGTAGAGGTTCCGTAAATAACATATCCAGCAGCTACTTGGTTTGTGCCAGGTTGTAAGAAGTCTTCTAGCTGAACAGGACTGCCTACTGGCGTAATTCTTCTGTATACAGAAAAAATAGTTCCAACAGATACATTTACGTCTATATTAGAAGAGCCATCAAGTGGATCCATTAAGACAACATATTTGTTATTATGACTATTGTCAGCTCCTGAAATAGTAATGAAATCATCGTTTTCTTCACTGGCAATACCACAAACAATTTCTCTGTTGATTAAGGTTTGGATAAAAACTTCGTTAGCGTATACATCTAGTTTTTGTTGGTCTTCTCCTTGTATATTCGTTTCTCCTGCTGCTCCTACAATGTCTACAAGTCCAGCTTGTGTTACTTTATGATTAACAACTTTAGCTGCTAGGCGTATTGAGTTGATAATTCTGGATAATTCACCTGAAGAATATTGAAAATCATTTTGTTTTTCTATTATAAATTCGCCAAGGGTTCTGTTGCGTTCTTCCATAATTTTTATGCAGTTAGTAATGCAAAGATGAGATTTATTTTTTTAAAAATAAAGTAACAGGAAGTCTGTAAGTTGTAATGTTTGAATAAAATAGGTTTAAAATATACATTAGGTTGGTGTATACAGAATAACGATTAGATTCTTTTTTTAATGTTTAATCAAAAATTGTGTATTCTAGATATGTGTTTTGTTTTAAAAATTGTAGAAAACTTTTATTCTGTGAAGTTGTTTAAAATAAATTATACTTCTCTTATCTTTGTTCATGTCCGTATTTGTGGTAACTAAATAAAAATAAAACAAGATGAAAAAAATACAATTAGCAGTAGGTTTATTGGCTTTCGTGCCTTTTACAATGAATGCACAAATTAATTTAGGTGAAAAAGCGTTAGGTGCTTTACAAAAAGGGGTCGCAAGTTTTACCTTTTCTGATGAGGATGCAGCTCAATTATCTAAGGCTTCTGTTGAGAAAATGGATAAAGAAAACCCTATTGCGGGTCCTAAAGATCCTTATACATTAAGATTAAATAAGCTTTTTGGTAAACATAAAACAGAAAGTGGTGTAACGCTTAATTTTAAAGTTTATAAAGTGAAAGAAGTAAATGCTTTTGCTTGTGCTGATGGGAGTGTTCGTGTTTTTCAAGGATTATTAGATGTTATGGATGATAATGAAGTACTTGCGGTTATAGGCCATGAAATAGGCCATGTTGTAAATCATGACACAAGAGATGCTATCCGTGCAGCTTATCAGAAAGAAGCTTTGGTAGATGCTGTAGGATCGCAAGTAAAAGGAGTTGCAGCGGTTAGCGAAAGTGCTTTAGGAAAAATAGGAAGTGCAATTGTAGACAGTCGTCATAGTCAAAAGCAAGAATCAGAAGCGGATATGTTTTCGTATGATTTTATGAAAAAACACGGATATAATGTTAATGCTGTTGAATCGGCTTTTACGGTATTAGCGGGCTTAAGTCAAGGTGCCGATTCAGGTTTTATGTCAAGGATTTTAAGCTCACATCCAGATCCTAAAGATCGTGCAGCAAAAGCGAAACAAAGAGCAGAATCAGAAGGGATCTATAAACCGTATACTCGTCAGTTAAAAAAGACATCTACACCTGCTAAGAAGAAAAAATAATGAAAGATTTTACGATTCGTAGAGGTACGTCTCATGATATGGCACAAGTGCTATTGCTTATAAAGGAATTGGCCCTGTTTGAAAAAGAACCAGAAGCGGTAGTAATAACTGAAGATGACTTGATTCGAGATGGTTTTGGGGCAAATCCCTTGTTTCATACTTTTTTAGCCGAAACAGATGGGGTAATAGTAGGTGTAGCACTTTATTATTATCGTTATTCTACTTGGAAAGGAAAAACAATTCATTTAGAAGATCTAATTGTTACACAAAATATGCGAGGAACTGGCATAGGTATAGCCTTGTATAAAGAAATTATGAAACAAGGGGCCTTAGACGGTGTTAGACGTATTGAGTGGAATGTTTTAGACTGGAATACCAATGCCATTAAATTTTATGAAAACTCAGGAGCAAAAGTATTAGATGACTGGCGTGTTGTTCAAATGAATGAAAAAGGATTAGAAGAATTTTTAAATAACAAATAATCAAAGTCAAGATTCAAAAAAATAAATAGGTTGAGTTTTGAGAAAAAATGTGATATGAAAATATTCAAGTTTGGTGGTGCCTCTGTTAAAGATGCAGCGGGCATAAAAAATGTGTTTGATGTACTTCAAAAAGTGGGGTACGAAGAGGTTCTACTTGTAGTGTCAGCTATGGGGAAGACAACCAATGCCTTAGAAGAAGTTATAAAGAATTATTTTGAAAAATCACCTCAGCTAAATGCCTCAATTCAAGAAGTTAAAAAATATCATAATCAAATTGTGTTAGATTTATTTGATGATGAAAACCATGAAGTTTTTTATGATATTAATGAACATTTTGCTGATTTTGAATATTTTTTGAGAAGTAATAAATCGCCAAATTATAGTTTCGTTTATGATCAAATTGTAAGTTTTGGTGAGATTATTTCCACTACCATTGTGTCGCATTATATGAATTTTAGAAACATTCAATCACAGTGGATAGATGTACGTAATTATATCAAAACAGACGCTAATTATCGAGATGCAAATGTTGACTGGGAAAAAACACAAAAAGCCATTTCTAAAATAGCTAAAAAGAAACAATTATTTGTTACGCAAGGTTTTTTAGGATCTGATGAAAACGGTTTTACAACTACTTTAGGTCGTGAAGGATCGGATTATACAGCTGCTATCTTTGCCTATTGTTTAAATGCAGAAAGTGTTACCATTTGGAAAGATGTTCCTGGAGTAATGAATGCCGATCCTCGTTATTTTGAAAATACAAATTTATTAAATCAAATTTCTTACAGAGAAGCCATTGAATTAGCGTTTTATGGAGCGAGTGTCATTCATCCTAAAACTTTACAACCGCTACAACGAAAAGAAATTCCTTTGTATGTTAAATCCTTTATTAATCCATTATTGGCAGGAACCAGCGTAGCAAAAGGACAAGATCTAGAGCCTAAAATGCCTTGTTTTATAGTGAAAAAAGATCAAATTTTACTTTCGTTATCCTCAATAGATTTTTCTTTTATAATGGAAGAAAATATTAGTGAAATTTTTGCATTGCTTCATAAATACAAACTCAAAGTAAGTCTAATTCAAAATTCCGCTATTAGTTTTTCAGTTTGTGTAGAAGATAAATACAATCATTTTCAGGAAATAGTAAAAGTCCTTTCTAAAAAATTTAAAGTAACATATAACGAAAATGTTTCCTTGTATACTGTAAGACATTTTGATCAAAATGCTATAAACGCTGTAGAAAAGGATAAAACGGTTTTGGTTAGACAGATGAGTCGAGAAACGTTACAAGTAGTTACTAAAGAGTAATAAATTCTAATATAATAGTCTTTTTTAATACAAAGAAGGAATAGGTATAATACAAAAAGAGATTTTTCAAAAGAAGGTGTCCTAAAAAGGAGCAATCTTGTTATTTCGATCAAAGGACGTAAATAGTCGAAATTACATAGTACTGATAATGCAACTTCTCCCGTAGAAATAACAAGTACAAGGTGCAGTTGCCACTTAAACAATAAGTACAGTTAAATTAAATTATAAATGCTATGTGATTGGCTCGAATAACGAAGCCAATCACATATAGCTTTTTGTGCTACAGTATTTCAATAATTGCAATATCTTTGACCTATCCGAGTTAATAGAATATGTTGCAAAGTCAAATTCGTTTTCTTATCTGTATGTTATGCTTTCCTATTGTATTGAAAGCCCAAGAAACATTGTATCAACATAAAAAAATACCCGTTACAAAAGATTTAATTGATATAGACAGCACCAGTATCAATCCTTCGTATTTTGCTTTATATGATAAAAATAAAATAAAAATTGATTCAACGTTGTATCGAGTTGATTTTGTGAAAGCAACAATAAAATTAGATTCTACCCTTAAAAAAACAGATACTATTCATGTTCATTATTTAAAATACCCGAGTTTTCTTACGAAAAGTTATTCTTTCTATGATGTTAATAGATTAGTGTCTTCTACAAATTCTGGAAATATTTATAAAACAGAAAACCGTTCCGTAAATGTATTTAAGCCTTTTGATGGGTTGGAAACATCTGGGAGTATTACACGCGGACTGAGTATAGGTAATAACCAAAATGCAGCAGTTAATTCTAATTTAGACTTGCAAGTAATAGGTAAGTTATCAGATAAAGTAAGTATTAGGGCTTCCTTACAAGACAATAATATTCCGTTGCAAAACGGTGGCTATTCTCAACGATTAGACGAATTTGATCAAGTTTTTGTTGAATTGTTTTCAGACCGATGGTCGGTTCGTGGAGGAGATTTGTTTTTAGAAAATCGTAAATCTCGCTTTTTAAATTTTAATAAAAAGGTACAAGGTGTTTTAGCGCGAGTTAATTTAGGAACATCTCCTGTTAGTACAGAAATAATGCTTTCGGGTGCAGTTGTGCGAGGGCAGTATGCAAAAAGTAATTTTACAGGGCAAGAAGGAAATCAAGGACCTTATAAACTTCGGGGGCCCAATGATGAATTATATGTATTGGTTATTTCAGGGTCTGAACGAGTATATGTAAACGGTAATTTGTTGGAAAGAGGAGAAAATAATCAGTACGTAATAGATTATAATGCGGGTGAACTGACTTTTACCTCTTTGTTTCCGGTCAATTCAGAAATGAGAATTGTGGTAGAATATCAGTTTTCTGAAAGAAGTTTTAACCGTTTTGTTACTTACGGTGGAACTACTCATCAAGAGGATAAATGGCATTTAGATGGATTTGTTTATTCTGAAAATGATGCTAAAAATCAGCCTCTTCAACAAAGTTTATCTTCGGATCAAATTAAGATTTTATCAGAAGCAGGAGATAATCCTGCATTACTGAATGCTCCTTCTGCCGTTATAGAACCTTATACTGATAAGAAAATTTTGTATAAAAAGACAATCATAGGGACTGCTGTTGTATATGTGTATTCTAACGACCCAAAAGAAGAGTTATATCAAGTTAAGTTTTCTTTAGTAGGCAAAAATAAAGGAAATTATATTGTAAAGTCAACAGTTGCTAATGGACGAATTTATGAATATGTACCAGCCCTAGCAGGGATAAAACAAGGAGAATATGATCCTATTATTAGATTAATAGCTCCTTCAAAATTACAAATAGCAACGTTATTAGGAGGGTATAAACCCTCAGATAAAACAACGGTAGATTTTGAATTAGCGGTAAGTAATAATGATTTGAATTTGTATTCTGATTTAGACGATGAAAATAATAAAGGTGCAGCAGGAAAATTTAATATCCGTCAAAAAATACTGTCAAAAAAATATTGGGGACTTACCTTATTAAATGATTTACAGTTTATTCAAAAAGAATACAGGCCTATAGAACGTTTATTTGCTATTGAATTTGATCGCGATTGGAATCTAAAAGAACCAATAGGGAATCAATTGTATATCTCTTCTGGCTTACTATTAGATTGGTCAAAGAGTACAAAAGGGAAATACCAATTTGAAAATTTAAATTTTTCGGAAAGCTTTAGCGGTAATAGACATCTTTTTTCAGGGATTCACCAATCTACTAAATGGTTTATAAAACAACAAGGAAGTCTGATGAATAGTGAAAGTAAAGAGATGAAGTCTCAATTTTTTAGAAACGAGTTTCATTTGAAATATAAATTTCATAAAAATTGGGTGGGAGTTAATCAGCGATTAGAGGAGAATCAAGAGAGGGTAAAATCAACTTTTAGGTTAACTAATTTAAGTCAACGTTTTACGGAATGGGGAACGTTTATAGGGAGAGGCGATTCAACGAAGGTCTATGCTGAAACAGGTCTATCCTATAGGTTAAATGACTCTTTGCAGGCAGCTACTTTAAAACGAGTAAATCGTTCTATTTCCTATTATCTAAATTCTAAACTAATCCAGAATAATCAAGCCGACTTATCCGTTTTTGTTAATTATCGCCAATTATTATTTGAAGGGAACCAAAAAAAGGAATCATCATTAAATTCCAGAGTACTTTATAACCAGCGTCTGTTCAATGGGTTTGTTCAATACGGATTGAGTTATGAAACTCTTTCAGGGAGTATCCCACAACAAGAGTTTAATTTTATAGAAGTAGAGCCTACAAAAGGAATTTATGCTTGGAACGATTATAATAAAAATGGGATTCAAGAACTTCAAGAGTTTGAAATAGCACAATTTCCAGATCAAGCAAAGTATATAAAGGTTTTTTTACCAAATCAAAATTTTGTCAAAACACATCAAAACAAGTTTTCACAATCAGTTACACTAAACCCTTTTCTTTGGGTAGATAAAAAAGGATATCGGAAAATCATATCCTATTTTTATAATCAAACCAGTTTTTTAATTGATAAAAAAATTAAAAAAGAAGGTGAACGATTTGATCTTAATCCTTTTATAAATTCAAAAGATCAATTGTTAGGGCTGACTTCCAGTATAAGAAACAGCTTTTTTTATAATAGAGGAAAACAAAACCATTCCGTTGTGTACAATTTTATTATTAACGAAGTAAAAAGTTTACTCGTAGCAGACGAATTAACAAATACAGCTACGAGTCACCAATTATCGTATACTCATTTGTTAAAAAAGTATTGGTTATTTACTCTTAACGGAAGTATTTCTCAAAACAACGTGTATTCTGTTAGTTATTTGAGTAAGAATTTTCAGCTTAGGGAAAATCAGTTAGAAGCGAGAGTCGGGTATTTATTTTCAAAAAACACTACTGTAGATCTGTTTTATGAATTTCAGAAAAAAAGGAATGAAACAGGAGCACTCGAAAAGTTATTTCAAAACCGTTTAGGGATTTCTTTTAATGTAGTAACTTCAAAAGAATTTGTGCTAAATGGGGAGTTTGCTTATATTAATAATAGTTTTGAAGGAAATTCTTTTTCACCAGTAAGTTTTCAGATGTTAGAAGGATTACAGGTTAATAAGAACATGACTTGGCGTATGCTGCTCCAGAAAAAACTTACAGAATATTTAGATGTCAATTTTAACTATCAAGGAAGAAAAAGTGAAACTTCAGAAACCATACATACTGGTAATGTTCAATTGCGGGCTTTCTTTTAACCATTAGCCTTTGCAATGAAGACGAAAAGGGCAAAGAAGATAAAAATGCGGGGAAGTTTTTTTGTATAGTCATCGTTTTGTTACATTGAGGACAAAAAAGGGAGTGCTTTTTTAGATTCAAAGTCATTGTTTATTTATAATAAATTTCTAACGCGTAATTTGGATTCAATGAAATTTTAGGTTAATGGTAACGATGTTAATATTAGTTTTGAACATTGGGGCTTTATAGGAACATAATAATAAATTTTATTTAAGGAATGTAAGCAAAGGGGATGTTTAAAAAGAACCCTATTTTATAGCTGCTAAGGATTGGTTATCTTCAGAGCACGAACCATAGAGTCCTTGATGCACAAAACCAATTGCGTTTCTTCACTATGTGAATTATGAATTTAAAATATGAGTATAAGAAGATACTACCTCTTTTTTATAACGGATATTGTCTTTTTTTGGGTGCATGCGTCTGCCTAGAAAAAAAGCTATAAAGCGAAACAGTAATGTTCTTATTTCGTTAGGATAAAACATACTTTGTTCCTGTAAGGGAATTTCTGTTTTAGTTGAAATGCTTTGTTGTAACTTCTTTTACACAGCGAAGTTTGAACTCATAATCATACTTGACTTTTCTTTCCATAAAAATACCCCCAAATAGTATCTAACTTTTTGGGGGCAGTGCAAAACTAGGACAACCTTTAGGTCACAAATAAAAATGTTGTTTTTGTAGAACCTTATTTATATATTAATTAATGATTAACTTATTATTGTAAAGTTTGTCACTTGTTTCAATTCTATAAAAATAGACGCCTTTTTTTATAGAACTATCTAAGTTAATTCTATTGTCATTAATATGTTTTCTTAACACTAATTTACCATTAAGATCATAAAGCGTAAATGTTAGGTCTGAGTTAATACCTTCAATTATTAACTGTTCACCTACTACTGTTGGATTAGGATAAACTGTTAGGCTTTTTTGAAGATTTGATTGGTTTGTCTCTAAAAAAGAAGCAGAGTCTCCTACATACAATTGGTTAGACTGATTTATAGAAGTTCCAGGAAAAATGATAGTTTGTCCGCTTACACTTGTAGCTATTGCGTTTTGTGTCCACCCTGATTGTAAGTGTCCGTTGCTACTTCTTTTGAAAAGGAGAAGATTAGACGGGTTTGACGTAAAAGGATTAGTAAGTGTTAAATTTATAGAGGAAAGTCCTGAGAATGATGTACTAGTGCCATAATTATCTAAAATCCAGTATGAATTTCCAATAAATTTAGAGGCAGGAGCTTCATTAGGGAGAACATTTAATTGAGATACAACGACTTTTCCATTAGGTACTTGTCCTGTAAAGTTAAGGGTTGTACTTACCGAATTAAAATTATAAATGCCAGCTGTATTTATTGTTAGGAGTTGACTAGTACCAGTGGCTACTGGAGCAGTAGATGTAGGAAATGCTATAGAACTAGAAATAGTTAAATTGTTTGAATTAACTTTATCATAAATTAATCCATTATTTATGGTATTATTAAATTGGTAATAAGCAATTAAGTTAGGATCCGTTATGTTTTGTTTAATCAAATGTCTGCTCAAATAGATTTCGTCATCAGTCAATGCTCTATTCCAAAAAGTAAATTCTTCCATTTGTCCTTTAAAAGTTCGGTCGTTTCTACCATAATCTTTTCCTAAGATTATTTTGTTTAAAATGATACCGCTAAAATTACCCGCTAGAGACCAACTTTTATCGTTTAAAAAAAGTGTTATTTTAGTAGGTGTAATTCTAAAAGCTACAAAACTCCATTGATCAGCAGGAGCATATAATCCTGTAGAATAATTATAATATCCATCTTTAAAATGAAATCCTATTTCATTATTAGCACTTCTAAAGTTTAGTAATGTTTTTTGTTTGTCTCCAAAACAAGCAATTCCAGCCCAAGATACTTGTGTTCCATTTGGTTTTATCCAGCCGCTAAAAGTTAAATCAGTTGTAGTATTGTAATTCATTTCGTTAGAAAAAACAGATTCTGTACTTGTGGTCATTTCTAAAACCTGTTTTGAAGCACTTTCTATAGCACAAGAAGAGGGTAAAACTTCTATCATATTTTGTACTGTTTTAGTACTGGTGCGTCCATCGGCATCGGTTACGGTTAGGGTAACATTGTAGAGTCCTGGAGTAGAGTATGTTACTAAAGGATTTCGAACAGTGGTAGACGAAACTGTATTTGCCCCTGGAAAACTCCAATCCCATTTAGCGGCAGTATGATTTAATACTGAATAATCATCAAATTGAATGACTGTTCTACTACATTCAACGGATTGGCTAGCTACCATGGGTTGTGCAACAGGCAAACTTTTTTCAAAAAGAGGAGATTTCCAAAAACCGCGTCTAGAGCTAATTCTTAGTTCGCCATTTTTGTAAAAAGGCTTTATTCCTATTAGACGCAAACCTAATGGTAATCCTTTGTCGTATAATTCCCAATCTGTCATATTAGAATTTCTATAGTATATTTTGCTTGCACCAGCCACCCCATAATACACTCCATCGTTGGTTCCTAATTGAGGAGCTATAGAATAGCAACCTAAATTTTGAATTGTAGGAGTAGTTAGGTTGATCCAAGTGTTTCCTAAATCTACAGATTTGAAAGCTTTTCCAGTTCCACCACCAAATCCTATGAAGAGTGTATTGTTTTCATTCATGCTAAAATACAAACGAGCATCTGTGTTAGGAAGACTTATTTGTGTCCAGTTTTTTCCACCATCTAAGGTTTTCCATAGTTTAGCTGTAGAACTTCTGTTAACTACAAAAATAATATTAGGATCTAATCTTGACACTTCTACGGAATATGTTTTATCCGTACTAATATCTCCAAATTCTTTAAGTAGTGTAAATGAAGTACCTCCGTCTACGCTTTTCCAAAGTTTGTTTTCCTTGGTTAGATACAGATGATTATAATATCTAGGGTCATAGGTTATTTGTCCCCTTATATCAGGGTAAACAGATTCATTAGGAAATAAGCCTAATCCGTTAGTTGATTGTGCAGGAGTTGCAAAATCCTTAGAAATTTTATAGGCTGAAATGTCTGAGTGATAAACTTTTAAATTATCCCCTAAGGCAACATAACCTGTTGAAGATTCTCCACCACCTAATGAAATAAATTTTCCATCACCATAATTAGCATGATAGACCGCATTTCCGTTATGATAACGACCTGCAGTTACGACATCTTCATTCCATCCTTGACCAAATCCCCAGTTATCCGAAGAAACGATTCCTTTGTTTAATCCTTTTAGGATATCTAAATTACCATTATATAAATCTACCCCTCCATCTGTGGCTACAAATACATCATTTCCATTTATTAAAATATCTTGATGATCGGGATGACGATAGTAAGAAGTACAATTATCGCAAGCATATCCTCCCCATCGAGTATATGTTTTTCCTCCGTTTTCACTTTTAAAAAGGTTAAGCATACCCATTAAAAACTTATTAGGATCTGTATCGGATACATCTATAGCTAAATTGTAAAAACCTTGGTCGTAAGAGCCTCCGTTAGTTCCAAAACTAGAAAAACACCAATGGTCAGCGCTATAAGGACCTCCTGGGTTGTTGTTAGGTACACCGTCATTGTTTTGGTCATAAGGCAAAGACCAACTTTCCCCTGCGTTATCACTTCTATATACGCCTATAAAATTCACGTCTGTTGTGTAGTTCTCTACATTCCCTAGCATTGCTACGTATATTCTGTCTCCATCTGCATTTGTAAGCCCCATTCGAGCTCCACCTATAGTGCTTGTTGGTGTAGGTATAAACCATCCCTGACTTTTTAGAGAAAAAGTATTTCCACCATCAGTAGATTTGTAAAACTCAGTTAATTTTAATGTATTGTTTGATTTTAATAAGAAAAGCGTACTAGGATCATTAGTCTTAAATTTTACATCCCAACAGGTTTCGGTAAAAACTTGTGTCCAAGTTGTTCCTCCATTTGTTGATTTGTACAAACCTTTATTTCCCGCAGCAAAAACCAATTGGTTGTTTTGTGGACTAATGGCAAATTGATAAATACCTAAACCATTGGCATTAAGAACAGAACTCCATGAATTACCTCCATCAGTTGATCGGTATATCCTTGAACTAGAGGCTACAAAAACATTGTTTTCGTTCGTAGGATCAATTTCTACACATGATGTGTCATCGTTAAAATAATCTCCACCGACTAAAAACCAATTTTCTCCTTTATCGTTGCTTTTAAATGTACCGCTTGTTTCTGTAACACAAAATAAAACATTAGGATTTGAAACAGATTGTGCAACAGAATATACATTTGCCTGATGTGACTCGGTTCTAGTTCCGCCATTATTATAGGTGTTTATTGGGCCTATAGGTGTCCAATTGGCAGAATTGATACTCTTTTTATTCTGTTTTATTCTTTCTTTAGCATTTTCCATCATATTATCTCTAGCTATAATATTACCCTTATCGTCTATCCAATTATTTGTATGAACGTAATTGGTAAAATGCTTATAATTTTGCGTGTGTACGGTTTTTATAAAATCGTGTTTTTGATAGTATAGATCGTATTCTTTTTCTATCTCATAAATGTTAGGTGTTTCTCCATACATAAGATGTATCCATTTAGGATCGTCTTTTTGTATGGGGGTTAAAGATCTGAATAAATGAGGGAACTTAGGTTTGGGCTCGTAAAAATCACTATTTTGGGAGTAGCTTAAATTAGCTAAAATGAAAAATAGGATTAAATGTAATTTTTGTTTCATAGTTTTTGTGAATCTGAATAGATTAAAGTATATTTATTTTTTCTTAATGCAAATTTAAGAAAAAAATAAAGTTTTGTTAAATTAATTATTTATATTGTTTTTAAATTAATTAACTGTTATGAAAAAAATAATGATCTTGTGTTTGGTGCTTGCATTGTCAAACACATTTGCTCAAGAAGCAGAGATGAAAAGTAAAAAGCTAAGTAAATCTAAGGCTGTAGTAGAAAAATTAGATAAAGTAAAAGAAGCTACAAAAGCCAAAAAAGAAAGTAGAGCCTCTGTGAAAGGAAATGTAAAATCGATAGAAGGGAAAGCAAAGGCGGAAGCAAATAAGCTCGATTCAAAAGCAAAAGACGAAGAGAATAAAGCGAAGTCTAAGACTAAAAAAGCAAAAGATAAAATAGAAGAGACGATTTCAAAACCAGCTAAAAAAGAAAGAGAAACAACTGAAAAAGTAAATCCTAATGCCAAAGATAAAGTTGTAGGAAAATATAAAGATCGTCAAGTATATCAAGGACCTAGAGGCGGTAACTATTATATTAACAAGAATGGAAATAAAACCTATATAGATGATGATCAAGTAAAATAAGAAATAAAAGGTGTCCAAAAAGGAACAATCTCGTCGTTTTTATTGATCATACCTTTGATTGATTAGTGAGGAATAGGTAAATCCTAACACTTTGATCGTGAGGCTTCTTTTGCTGTTGGAGCGATCAATTAAATCTTGATTTTTTACTTTCAGGACACCTACTTTTTATGGTTTGTCTATAGAATTTTTTCGATAAATCAAATTTATTTATTTTCTATGTTTAATTTTGCAATGTTTTAACTTGATGAATTCAGATTGTTGGGTATTGTGAGAATGAAAAAAATTGTGGTTTATTTAGGAATACTCTTTTTATTAACAGCTTGTAATCAAGAGGCTCAAAAGATAATTGTGCCTAGAAAGAGGATGACCTATTTAGATCCCAAAATTACCCAAGATGCAATTATTTATCAAGTAAATATTAGAAATTACTCCGCAGAAGGAACTTTTAATGCTTTTACTAAAGATATTCCTAAGTTGAAAGCAATCGGTATTAAAATTATTTGGTTAATGCCCGTACAAGAAATAGGTGAATTAAAAAGAAGAATTACTCATACTACTACTCTTGAGGAAATAAAAGACCCCTTGGCCAAAACAACAACAAAAGGAAATCCCTATGCCATAAAAGAATATAAGGAAATACATCCAGAATATGGCTCAGATTTTGATTTAAAAAATCTAATTAAAATAGCACATACGAATGGTATGTACGTTGTTTTAGATTGGGTGGCTAATCATACAGCTTGGGATCATCGTTGGATTACTGTACATCCCGAATGGTATATAAAAAATAAAAAAGGAACCCCCATTGCTCCGTATAATTGGATAGATGTTGCTCAGTTAAATTATGCTTCTGCTGATTTGCATTTTGCTATGATAGATGAAATGAAATATTGGGTGCAAAAATTTGATGTAGATGGTTTTCGTTGCCAAGTAGCCTCTGAAGTTCCAACTCTTTTTTGGGAACGAGCTGCAAAAGAATTAAAAAAAATAAAGCCTCTTTTAATGATCGCTGAGGCAGAAAAAGAAAGTTTACTGAAAAACGCTTTTGATGTAGAATATGCTTGGGAAGCACACCATATTTTAAATGGTATTGCCCAGTCTAAAATGAATGTGTTAGATCTTGACCGCTATCTAGAAAAAGAAGCAAAAGATTTTCCAAAAGATAAAATGCGATTGCATTTTATCAGTAATTACGATGAAAATATATGGAATGATACCGAGTATCAAAGAATGGGGCAAGCTGTAGAAGTAATGACAGTAGTTACTTATATTCTTAATGGAGTCCCTTTAATTTATAATGGTCAAGAATACGATTCACATAAACGTTTTCGCGCTTATCAAAAAGACACATTATTGCATCAAGAAGGAAAAATGATGCCCCTATACAAAAGACTAAAAGACTTAAAAAGAACAAACTCCTTTTTACATACAGGAAAAAAACCAGCCTCTTACCATAGAATTACCACAAATGATGATCGAGTTTTTTGGATGTGTAAAAGAAAAAAAAATCATCAAGAACTCTTTTTTATAGCCAACTTATCTAATAAAAAGCAAAAATTAAAATGGCCTATTTCTGGACATTTTGAAGAATTTTTAAAAAAGAAATCAATAGATATTAAAAACGAATCAGAATGTGATTTTCAACCTTGGGAGTATAAAATCTTAATAAGTCAATAACATTCACGAATATTTAATGTGTTTTTTTTCTTAAAAATAACGATACGAAAACAAAGAAGATATAGCAAAAAAGAGAATTGAGTCTTTGTTGAAGACCAAAAGAATTGACTTGTATATACTACATTTCTTCATTTATTGTTTATATATACTATTAAACTATAAATTAGTTAGTCTATATTCATTAAAGATATGTGCTAAGAGAAATGCTTTTTGGGGTAATTTGTCAAAATTAGCGTATGATCATCAAATTCAGATTCATCCCTATACTGTAAATTCTCTAGAAGATACTATTTTTGTCAAAAAAAGGGAGTTGAGGTAGCTATTACAGACTACCCAGATAGAGTATGATAGTAAATTACGATATAATAGTAATAGGAGGTGGTGCCTCTGGTTTTTTTTCAGCAATTAATATAGCTGAAAATTTCCCTCAACTAAAAATAGCTCTTTTAGAAAGAGGTAAAGAAGTATTGTCTAAAGTTCGTATTTCAGGAGGAGGGCGTTGTAATGTAACCCATGCTTGTTTTGTACCCAATGATCTGGTTAAGTTTTATCCTCGTGGTGAAAAAGAATTAAAAGGGCCTTTTAACCAGTTTTGTAGTGGTGATACTATCGAGTGGTTTGAAAAACATGGCGTGACTTTAAAAACAGAAGAAGATGGTAGAATGTTTCCTGTAACAGATAGTTCACAAACTATAATAGATTGTTTTTTATCTGCCGCTAAAAAATTAAAAATAGATGTATTTACAGGACATAGCGTGCAAGATATTTTTCAAGGAGAAAACTATTGGAAGATAACCACTAATCAACAAGTTTTTAAAACGATCAAGGTAATAATGACTACAGGAAGTAATTCTAAAATGTGGGATCTACTCCAAAATTTAGGACATACGATCATAAAGCCAGTCCCTTCCTTATTTACTTTTAATATAAAAGATGAACGTATTAAAGATTTAATGGGTGTTTCAGCTCATGCCTCAGTACGAGTAAAAGGAACTAAGCTTAAAGCATCGGGGCCATTATTAATAACTCATTGGGGGTTAAGCGGTCCAGGAATATTACGCCTCTCAGCTTGGGGAGCAAGGGATTTATTTGAGTTGAAATATTGCTTTGTACTACAAGTCAATTGGTTAAATGATTTAGATTTTGATACAGTTTTGGAAGATCTAAAAGGAATTAAAGAAGGGAATTTAAAACGCTCAATCAATAAATTTTGCCCTTTTGATTTCCCAAAACGATTGTGGGAAAGTTTTTTAAAAGCAGCCCGTATAACACCCGATACAAAATGGGCTGATCTGTCTAAAAAACAATTAATAGATTTGGTTCAACAACTTACCCAAGCGGAATTTACGGTAAATGGGAAAAGTACTTTTAAGGAAGAATTTGTTACCGCAGGAGGAATTGATCTGAAAGAAGTAAATTTTAAAACCATGGAGAGTAAACGCTTTAAAAACCTTTATTTTGCTGGCGAAATTTTAAATATAGATGCTATAACAGGAGGATTCAATTTTCAAAATGCTTGGACAGGAGGATTTATTATTGCTAAAAATTTAGAATTTTAGTTTATGGATAAAACGTATCTTTGCGGCTTAAAAAATTAAAATATGTTTTCTGAAAAGGATTTTGTTGTATCGGATTATACGATATCATTCACCGAAGGAGATTTTCAATGGAGTGCTCCAAGTAATATAGCATTAGTGAAGTATTGGGGTAAACTAGGGAAGCAATTGCCTGCCAATCCCTCTATAAGTTTTACGCTTAATAATTGTAAAACGATTACAAAACTTTCCTTTGTTAAAAAAGAAAACACTGAAACTTTTTCTTTTGATTTCTTTTTTGAAGGCAACCCTAAAGAAACATTTAAACCCAAGATTCAAAAGTTTTTTGAAAGAATTCTAGAATACTGCCCTTATTTAAAAGAATTTCATTTTACGATAGATACCACGAACACATTTCCTCATAGTTCAGGCATTGCCTCTTCTGCATCAGGAATGGCAGCATTAGCCATGAATATTATGAGCTTAGAAAAATTAATACATCCCTCTATAACAGATGAGTACTTTTTTCAAAAAGCTTCTTTTTTAGCTAGATTAGGATCTGGGAGTGCTTGTAGAAGTATAAAAGGAAAAGTGGTAATTTGGGGAGAACACACCGATACAGGTATGAGTTCAAATTTATATGGCGTTGAATACAATACGCTACATGAAAACTTTAATAATTATCAAGACACCATACTGTTAGTCGATAAAGAAGAAAAACAAGTATCCAGCACAGTAGGGCATGACTTAATGCACAGACATCCATTTGCTGCACAACGTTTTGCTCAAGCTCATCAAAATTTGACAGCAATTAAAGAAACATTAGCTACTGGAAATATAGAAAAATTCATTGAAATTGTTGAAAGTGAAGCACTAACCCTGCACGCTATGATGATGACCTCTATGCCTTATTTTATTTTAATGAAACCTAATACATTAGAAATAATTAATAAAATCTGGAGTTTTAGAGCTAATACCCATATTCCCGTTTGTTTTACACTTGACGCAGGAGCAAATGTACATCTATTGTATCCTATACACGTAAAAAAACAAGTTTTAGAATTTATTAACAATGAATTGGTTAGATATTGTCAAAAGGAACAATATATTTGCGATGAAATTGGCATAGGCGCTATATCAATTTAATTCGTATCTTTATAATCTATTTTATTTATAGTAAATAAGATTGTTTTAAAAGAGATAAATTATTTAGAAAAAACAATATCCATAAGATTTTCTGTAGAATAATTCAGAACTACAAAAAAAGAGTGATAGTCTGATTTTTAAAACAACGAAAAAGAGGTGTGTTGAACTAGGTAAAAATGCTTTGTATGATGAGGTCAAAAAGCAGATTGAAATTCAGTAATAGGATTGATTTTTTAAAGGCAAAGCGTTGATAAAACAAAGAAAATTTTGAATTATAGAAGTTTTTTAAAACAGATAAGCACAGAATAAATGACTATTTCATAGAAAATCAGAGAAATAAAGTTTATCGTGACTATTTTAGCAAAATACAGACCAAATAAATAAAAAGATAGCTCAAATATGAAAGGACCCCTTTTTTACTCAAAAATTTTATTATTCGGTGAATACGGAATTATTAAAGATTCAAAAGGATTAGCTATTCCTTATAATTTTTATAATGGTGCACTTAAGATAGATGGGAGTGCATCCGAAGAGGCATTACAGTCCAATGAAAGTCTAAAGAAATTTGCAGTTTATTTAAAAGAGTTAGCAGAAGAACAGCCTCATTTGGTTACTTTTAATACCAAAGCTTTGGAGCAAGATGTCATGAATGGAATGTATTTCGATTCAAGTATTCCTCAAGGATACGGAGTGGGAAGCAGCGGAGCTCTAGTAGCTGCCATCTATGATAAATATGCAGACAACAAAATAACTGTCTTAGAAAATCTAACCCGAGAAAAATTATTACAACTGAAAACTATTTTCTCACAAATGGAATCTTTTTTTCATGGAAAAAGCTCAGGTTTAGATCCTTTAAATAGTTATTTGAGCTTGCCTATATTAATTAATTCAAAAGATCATATAGAAGCAACAGGTATTCCAACACAAAGTGTTACAGGTAAAGGAGCTGTGTTTTTATTAGACTCAGGAATGGTAGGAGAAACAGCACCTATGGTAAGCATCTTTATGGAAAAACTAAAAGAAGAAGGCTTCCGTAAAATGCTAAAATCGCAGTTTATTAAATATACAGATGCTTGTGTTGAAAATTTTTTAAAAGGGGATGTGAAATCACTTTTTACAAATACAAAAGAGCTCTCTACAATAGTTTTAAACAACTTTAAACCTATGATTCCAGAACAGTTTCATACGGTTTGGCAAAAAGGAATAGAAACCAACGACTATTACTTAAAATTATGTGGTTCAGGTGGTGGTGGATACATACTCGGGTTTACGGAAGATCTTGAAAAAGCAAAATCAGCACTAAAAGAGTATAAGTTAGAAGTCGTTTATCAATTTTAGTTTGATATTTGGTTAGGAGCAAATGAAACTCAAGACTTTTAGCTGTTCAATATTCAAACTAAATAGATGATAACGCGCAAAACAAAAATCTTTTTATTAAAAATCGTAAGCCTTATTTCGGTTGTTCGTGGATATAATATAGCCATTATTGTTTTGGCACAATATTTCGCTTCCATTTTTATATTAGCACCTGAAAAAAGAGCCTTAGAACTCTTATTAGATTGGCGTTTGTTTGTGTTGGTTTTTGCATCCGCTTTAGTAATTGCGTCGGGATATATAATTAATAATTTTTACGATTCGGAAAAAGATCTTATTAATCGACCCAATAAGTCTATGCTAGATCGATTAGTAAGCCAAAAAACAAAATTACAAGTCTATTTCGTGTTGAATTTTTTATCTACAGGACTAGCTTTAATCGTTTCTTGGCGTGCCTCTTTTTTTTATGCAGTTTATATTTTTTTAATTTGGTTTTATTCCCACAAACTCAAACGCTACTCTATTGTTGGTAACCTAACGGCTTCTTTACTAACAGTTCTCCCTTTTTTTGGAATCCTACTTTATTTTAAGAACTTTTACGCCGTTATATTTGCTCACGCCTCTTTTTTATTATTGCTGATTTTGATTAGAGAAATGATCAAAGACCTAGAAAATATCAAGGGAGATTTTGCTACAAACTACCAAACAATTCCTGTTCGTTTTGGTGAAAAAACATCAAAATATATTATTACTATTCTAGCGTTTTTAACGATTGTTCCTATTTATATTTTAATTGAAAAATTTAATGTAGGATATATGGACGTTTATTTCTACGTAAGTATGATTGTTTTAATATTTTTTGTACTACAATTATGGAAATCTTCTAAGCATTCTGATTACGTTTATTTACACGCGATAATGAAAATTTTAATCGTAACAGGTGTTTTTAGTATTGTTTTGATTGATCCAGCGGTTTTACTTCATATTAAAAAAATATTTAATAGTTAAATATTTCTATTTACAGAATTTAATTTTCTAATTTACTGACTATCTTTGCAAAAAAAATATAGTCGTGATGATAAAAGGAAGAGGAAATAATAAAAGATCGAATACAAAACCTACTTTTGGTAAACGAGAAGGAGGGAGTGCTAAACCTAATTTTAAAAAATCAAGTTTTACAAATGGCAAGCCTAAATTTGAACGTAAGCCCAAACCAGTTACTTCATTAGAAGAGGAGGAAATTCGCCTAAATAAATATATTTCTAATTCCGGGGTTTGTTCAAGACGAGATGCTGATATTTATATCCAATCGGGTAATGTAAAAGTAAATGGAGAGGTAGTAACCGAAATGGGATATAAAGTAAAGGTAGGCGATGTCGTAAACTTTGATGGAAGTATTGTAACTCCTGAAAAAAAAGAATACATCGTGTTAAATAAACCCAAAGGATTTACTACATCAAAAGAAGAAGACCTAAATGCTAATAATGTACTTGATTTAATACGAGGTGCAACTAAAGCTAAAATGCAGCCTGTCGGACGTATGGATAAAACCACTACAGGGTTGTTATTATTTACAAATGATACTGATATGGTTCGTAAATTTACACAACCTAATCAACGTTCTCCTAAAATTTATCAAATTACTCTAGATCGCAATCTGAAATATGAAGATCTAGAAAAAGTTCAAAAAGGATTGTACATCAATGAACATAAGATACTAGTAGATGAGGTATCTTATATAGAAAATCTACCTAAATCAGAAATCGGGTTACAAATAAAGACATCAAATGTAAAAATAGTTCGTTCTATATTTGAATCATTAGATTATAATGTTTTGAAAGTAGATCGCGTAGCTTTTGCAGGTTTAACAAAAAAGAATCTACCCCGTGGAAATTGGAGATTTTTAACCAATCAAGAAATAATTAATTTAAAAAATATGTAAGCTAAAGCCTCTAAAAGAGGCTTTTTGAATAAATGTATGCTAGAGTATATTAAAAAAATTAAATGGCTAATTATAGGTCTGTTGTTTGTTGTCTTAGGAGTAATTGGGCTACCCTTCTTATTCCCCGATTTTATTACTCAAAAAGTAAAAGAATATGCTAATGAACATATAAAGGGAAATATCAATTTCTCAGATGCACATCTTTCTATTATCGAACATTTCCCAGCGTTGACTCTTTCTTTTGATGATTTTCAACTAACAGGAGCAGCTCCATTTGAACGAATTAACTTAATTAAATCAGATGAAATTGCTTTTGGTATTGATATCCAAGAACTTTTTAAAGGAAAAATACACATCAATAAATTGTTTTTAGATAATGCCGAAATTAATGTATTAGTTGATAAAAAAGGACATGCTAATTACAATGTGTATGAAAGCAAAAAAAATGATCAAACAAGTAAAGAAGAAGATACCTCTATTGAATTAAAACAAATAGCTATTAAGAATGCTCATATAAAGTACAATGATGCCTCAGCCCAAATAGTTGTTGACGCATTAGGGTTTGATTATTTTGGTAATGGAAGTTTGAAAAACAAAATTTTTGAAATAAAAACCAAAGCAAGTGTTGATGCTTTTGATTTTATTTTCAAAGGAGAAGAATACCTGAAAAACAAAAAAGTTAATGCGGATCTAATTACTAAAGTTAATACACAATCTTTAGCATTTGTATTTCAGCAAGATAATTTAATGATTAATAAATTACCCGTAGATTTTACTGGTAATTTCGATTTCTTACCCAACGGCTACAGAATGAACTTTTTGGTTAAAACCCAAAATAGTAATTTAGAAGACATCTTTACCGCTTTACCTCCCAAGTTGATTACTTGGATGGAAAAAACAACTCTAAAAGGAACGACAGATGCAGTGCTTTCTTTAAAAGGAGATTTTATTACAGATCAAAATAAAAAACCAGACATGAAGCTTGATCTGAATCTAAAAAACGGATTCATTCAATACGAGGGGGCTCCCTTTCCTTTAGAAAGATTTAATACCGATTTACATATTCAATTGCCTCAGCTCAATCCAGAACTCTTGTCTGTAAAAATACCTTTGATTACTTTTGGAGTAGGAAAAGGTTATCTGAAAGGAAAAATGGAAACAGTAGGTCTGTCTAAACCTCAGATAAATGCTCGTTTAGATGCTGATTTAGATTTGAATTATTTAAATCAAGCGGTTGGATTTCTGCCTGAGTACGAATTAAAAGGAGATCTTAAGACTCGTTTAAATATACAAGGAATACTAGATACGAAGCAGAATAAATTACCTTTGACCCAAGCATTTTGTAAGTTGAAAAATGGGTATCTAAAAACGCCATATTATCCAAATCCTATCCAAAAGATAGATGCTATAGTAGATTTAAATGTTAAAAACAACTTGCAAACAACACAAGTACTAGTCAAACCTCTCCGTTTCTTTTTTGAGGGACAACCTCTAACTATTAAGGCCAATATTAGTGATCTGACTAACGCTAAGTACCAAGTGAGTGCTAATGGAGGAATTGATTTTGGTAAAATTTATAAAGTATTTGGTGTTAAAGAATATACAATTGAAGGATTTGCTCAAGGAGCTATCTATTTAAAAGGGAGACAAAGTGATGCACAAGCTGGGTACTATAATAAATTGCTAAATAAAGGACAGTTTTATTTAAGAAATGTTCGGACAACTTCAAAATTTCTTCCTTTGCCATTTTATATTACAAAAGGGGTTTTTACTTTTAATAACGATCAACTACAGTTTACAAACTTTAATGCTAAATATGGGCATAGTTTATTCAAATTTAATGGATATGTACAAAATGTTGTAAATTTTTTAACACATGAAAAAGGGGTCTTAAAAGGACAGTTTCAGTTACAAACACCTTATCTAAACGTTAATGAATGGATGGTACCCATAGTGAATACCACACCTAATAAAAATTCAACTAAAGATGTAAAAGGGGTCGTAATGCTTCCTAAAAATCTTGATCTAGATTTTGAAGCCTCAGTAGATCGAATTCTATTTGAGGATCTAAATATAAAATGCTTACAAGGAAAAACGAAGTTAAAGAATGGAGAAATTACAATAGCTAATGGAGCTTGTCTAATTATTGATAGTCCGGTTATGTTTACTGGTAATTATAAAGCCAAGACTTCTAAAAGAGCTCAATTTGGAATGGATCTATCAGTGGAAGAATTTGATGTAAAAAAAGCCTACAAAGAAGTTAAACTATTTAGAGAAATGGCAAGTGCTGCCGCGAATGCTGAAGGAATAATTTCTTTAAAATACCAATTAAAAGGCGTTTTGAATGATGATATGTTTCCTGTTTTTCCATCTTTGCAAGGAGGCGGTGTTGTAGGAGTAAAAAAAGTAAAACTTAATGGGTTTAAACTTCTCAAGGCAGTTGGTAATTCAACCGGACATAGTGGCTTTGATTCAGGAGAAGTAAATGATTTTGAAATTAAAACGTGTATACAGAATAACTTAATGGAAATAGATCGTTTTAAATTTAAGATTGCAGGTTTTCGTCCGCGCATAGAAGGAACAACCAGTTTAGATGGTAGACTGGCTTTAAAAATGCGCCTTGGATTACCTCCCATGGGAATCATAGGAATTCCTCTAAAAATAGAAGGAACTAAAGATAAACCCAAAGTAAGACTAGGATCTAAACTAAATGAATTAGAAAATCAACAATATAAAGAAGAAGAGGAGTAACTCCTCTTTTTTTATTATATTCACAATACACTTTAAAATTAATGGGATGAAAAGGAATATTCTTTTTTTAGGTTGCTTATTTTTTATTTTTAGCTGTAAATCAAACGATGATCAGGATTTTAGGAAACTAACAGATGCCTACTTTCAGGATAAAAACGAGTTAGAACCTTTGAACGCAACATTAAACGGACAAAATCAATACAACGATCAGTTTGTTTTTGAAATGACCAATTCTTATCGTAAAAAACAAGCCAATTTTGTAAATAAATATCAAAAAAAACTAGATTCAATTCCTTTTGATTCACTTGATGAAGAGGAACAACTTAGTTATGGTATTATAAAATGGGAAACAAATATTCTAAAAGACGTATTAAAAACTCGTGCTAATTTAATGCCTTTACATCAGTTTTGGGGAACCCATCTAACCATGACTCAATTTGCAAGCGGAACAGGTGCTCAGCCTTTTAAAACAGAAAAAGATTATAGAAACTTCTTAAAACGCATAGATAATTATAGCGTTTGGATTGATTCGGCTATCGTGTACATGAGAAAAGGAATAAAAGAAAAAAGGGTACTACCTAAAGCCTTAACCCTTAAGGTTATTCCTCAGTTTGAAGAACAAATTACAAAAAAAGTAGAAAATAATATATTTTATTCTTCTCTTGGGATGTTTCCCAAAAACTTATCTGCAACTGTAAAAAAAGAATTACAGCAAGATTTTAGTCAATCTATTCAACATAAATTAATTCCA
The DNA here is from genome assembly GCF_002530675.1 of Flavobacterium columnare NBRC 100251 = ATCC 23463. Classification (GTDB taxonomy): domain Bacteria; phylum Bacteroidota; class Bacteroidia; order Flavobacteriales; family Flavobacteriaceae; genus Flavobacterium; species Flavobacterium columnare. The sequence continues at coordinate 1,933 of NZ_PCMX01000009.1, read as the reverse complement.
CAGTACAAAAAAATGGTTCGTTTTTTACGCAATGAATATTTGCCAGCATCAAGAAACAGTAGTGGAATTGGAAGTTTGCCAGATGGGGGTAATTTATATCGTCTATATGCTAAAATGTGGACGACTACGGATAAATCACCCGAAGCAATACATCAGTTAGGTTTGTTAGAGGTAGCAAGAATAAAAGATCAAATGCAAAAAATAAAAAAGGCAGTAGGTTTTAAGGGAAATATGACTGCTTTTTTTGAGTATGTACGAAACAAAAAAGAATTAATCCCCTTTGTAAAGCCAGAACAAGTAATTGCAAATTTTAAAGCAATTCATGAAAAAATAAAACCCAACGTAAATAAATTATTCTCATTACAACCTAAAACGCCTTTTGAGGTCAGAAGAGTAGAAGTTTTTCGGGAAAAAACAGCCAGTGCAGAATATGTACAAGGATCAGCAGATGGTTCTCGTCCAGGTATTTTTTATGTACCTATTCCTGATGTAATGAAATACAATTATTACGGAGATGAAGATTTATTTTTACATGAAGCAATACCAGGACATCATTTTCAGATCGCTTTGCAGCAAGAAAATACAAAACTTCCTGACTTCAGACGTTTTAATTGGTTTGGAGCTTATGGAGAAGGCTGGGCCTTGTATACTGAAAGTTTAGGAAAAGAATTAGGGTTGTACCAAGATCCATATCAATATTTCGGAATGTTAGGGAATGAAATGCATCGCGCTATTCGTTTAGTTGTAGATACAGGCTTGCATTACAAAGGTTGGACTCGTGAACAAGCTATTCAATATTCATTAGAAAACGAAGCGGAAAGTAAGACAAGTATTATTTCTGAAATAGAACGTTATATGGCAGTTCCAGGGCAAGCATTGTCTTATAAGATTGGTCAATTAAAAATCATCGAACTTCGAGAAAGAGCGCAAGCTCAGATGAAAGAGAAATTTGATATTAAGGTTTTTCATCAAAAAGTATTAGAATCGGGTGTTTTGCCTTTGTCATTATTAGAAGCTAAGATTGAAAAATGGGTTAAAAATTGAGGAAGGAGGAAAGGAGTCTAAAAGATTGTAATCTTGTTATTTCGGTTCACATAAAAAATCTGGAGAGTAATTGTAAATTGCATCAAAAAAAGTAAATTGATTTTCGATTCTATCTTTATTTCTAGCTAAAGAATTAAGAGATATTCAAACTAAAAAGATTGCTTTTATATCAATTTTGATAAAAAGAATATTATACAACCTCCCCTTTGTTTTAGAGGAATATGAATCAAAAGGTTTTAGTGAGCGTACATTTATTCAGGATTTTCCAATACGCGGAAAGGCAGTTTTTCTAGGTATCAGAAGACCTAGATAGCGAAATAAATTAAATCCAGATTACGCATTAGAAAAACTAATTTTTATGAATCAAGAACAAAAGTTGGGGATTATGCAAAAAGATTGGATAATCTGAATAAGAAGAAATCTATTTTTCTTACCCCTCTAAAGTGACTTCCAAAGGATTTTATTTTAGCATTAAAAGATTCAGCAGCTGCATTAGTACTTCTATTATCAAAGTAGTTTAGTATTGATTGATAATTGAGTGTTATTGTATTTAGAACAATGTTGAAGTTTTTAAATCCTGATTCTTCTACTGTTCTATACCAATGGGCTGATTTTAACATTGAAACATTTTTATCGTTATTGGTGTTGTAGATATTTCTTATACCATTTTAATTTTACTAGAATAATTTATAATTTTAGGTATGCCAAAGAAAATTCAAATAGTAATAAATGAAGATCTTGATTTTTTAGAAAAATTACTAGTCAAGACAACAGCTTCTTTGAAGAAAGACCGAGTAAAGACTTTGATTCTAATTAAGAAAGGGAAATATGTTTATTATAGTGATATCGCTAAGAAGCTCGGGAGAACTGAAAAGACAGTAAGAGTTTG
>NZ_PCMX01000089.1 GCF_002530675.1 Flavobacterium columnare NBRC 100251 = ATCC 23463 | reverse complement strand
TTCTTCATCAAAGCAAAAACCGTTGATTTTATAATAATAAATGTTTGACTTATCTTTAACTATATTAACTCCTATACTTTCTTTTTCTAATAAGTAATTAACTCCTATGTAATGTCCACATTCTTCATTGTTAAGTATACTTTTTTTTTGATTATTTATAATTTCATTGTAAAAATATTCAACCTTCAATTTTTTCATAACTCCATTACTATTCTCCAAAAAAACATCATTGCTAAATGATTTTACATCAATAATATGCTTGTCAATTGGGGTTATTTTACAATTTATTTCTCTATTACAAGAAATCAATATGAATATCAAATATATGCATTTGTTCATTTATTTAGATGATTTAGTTCTTTCTTTTTTTTCTTTCTCTTCAAACTCTTTTGTTTTTTTATTCTTTTCAACTTCTTCTTTTAAAATCTTAAACCACTCTTTGAAATTTATATCACTTGGTCCTACATGGCCTACATCAAAAAACAACTCCGTTATGTCTGATTCAATTTTATCTTCATAGTAAACTGTAGAATCAACATTTTTATATATTTTGGTAGTCCTTTTAGCTTCTGTAGTTCCACCATACCAATGATCACTACCTGTATTTTGAATTAAATCACTTGGGTTATTAATTGTATAAAGGGTAACATCTTTATATTTTAACTCTATATCATCCTCAAGAGGTGTATTAATAGCTACAATTGTAATTTCATTAGCAGAAATCTTATGATCTCGCACTAAAATATTTGCTGCTTCTATAGCAATATTACCTCCATGGCTGTGTCCTACAATTGAAATAGGCTCACCTGGTTTTCTATGTCCTAAAATATAGTTGGCAAGATTTTCAGCACCAATATGCCTTTCCTGATCTGAATTGTAACCTGTCCATTTAAAGGATATGTTACTGGTACTATTTCCCAAATATTTAGGTAAATCTTTTACTATGTTGTGACGTCTTTTAAACATAAAAGTTGCATCTTCTCCTCCTAAACCCACTACCTTTAAAATTGGATTATAAAATATGGTTCCGTGAACGAAAAATGTTTCTTTTCCTTCTAACTCTACAGCATCAATCACTCTATTCCCACTAAACTGATAAGGTGTGTAATATGGATAATCCTTAAACAACGGGTCTATAGCAAAAAACCTCCCCACCCTCGGGTCGTGCATTCTAAACGTATAGTTGAGTGAATTTCCTTCTCCTTTAATTTCGTTATCTTTTTCCTGTCCTTGGAAGCCGTAACGATATGAAGATGAGCTACCGTATCGATTAGGAATGAGGGAGCCAAAAGGGTAATACTTTAT
>NZ_PCMX01000088.1 GCF_002530675.1 Flavobacterium columnare NBRC 100251 = ATCC 23463 | reverse complement strand
CAATTAAAATCAGTTTATTACTTAATTCTGTCCTATTAAAATAATAAAACGCATTGGCTGATAATACGGTCATTTCGATTTTGTCTTCTTCGGGAATAAGCTCTGATACTTTACTTTGCAGATGCGTTTTTCCTGCTCCGCTACTTCCTAGTGATATACAATGTAATGGATTGTTGGTTTTTCTACTCGTGAATATTAGATACATTAATAATCGGTTAATTTCTTCACCGATTACTCCCGATTTACCGATTAACTCTTGTGTGCTTTCTATTAGTTTTTCTTGACTTAAAAATTCCTTTGCTTCTTTGATTTCTTTTTCTGTGAGTACTTTTACTTGTTTTTCGTAGAGTTTGCCTTGTTCTGCTACTTCTTGTAATCTAAATTGTTCTAATTCATTTGTAAGTTGGTCTAAATCTCGTCTTACTATGGTGGTGCCTATTTCTAGTCGTTCGGCTACTTTTCTAGTGAGTTTTTCTATACTGGTGTCGTTGTACAAATCAATATTCTGTCTTAATACTTGCTCCGACTTTTGTTTGCTTATTCCTAATGTGACTCGTAACGCTTCTAAATTATTGAACCTGATACCTCCTAGAATAGAGATTTTAAGGTGTTTGGTTTCGTAGAGGTAGTGGTTGGGGTTGGAGGTGTTGAGATTGTTTTGCATAAAATATTATTTGCTATATAAGTTATAAAGGCAAATATATTAAAATATAACATATATAGCATATTAAATAAATATTTTTAAATCAATATTGCTTTATAAGTTACTAAAACATACTTTTGTTATTTAATAAAGCATATTTCAATGAATTTAGGAGATACACTCAAAAAGGTAAGAGAAGCTAAAGGACTTTCACAAAAAGAACTTGCAGGATTGTTAGATATGCCACAACCACAATACAGCCGTATTGAAGGCGGTAAAACCGACCCCTCTTTTGCAACTATTAGTAAAATTACAAACGCTTTAAATGTTTCTTTATCTGAACTATTTAGAGCCGATGAGATTTTTGACGATGTCAATACTTACGATAAAACTTTGATTGAAAAGCTACAACTTTTAGATTCGCTTAATGAAGAGGAGAAAAAATCTATTTATACGCTCATAGATTCGTTGATTACAAAGAAAAAATTAAAAGACAACTTACAAAACCTCGCAAACTTATAACCCACAAAAAAACACGCCGTAGCGTGTTTTATTTTTTACTCTCTGTTGTGGGCACAGAAAACATTTCTGCGCTAACGATTGCGGTGAGATTCACGTTGTGTCATTCCTGCGCCATCGGGTATACTACAATTAAAATCCTGCTTTTTTAATTTTTCCTAAATCAGTTACTTCTTCATTATAAAATATCTCACAATTGTTTGGATTTTTACTTGATAAAACAATTTTATAGTATTTTTCTAAATACTTATTAGGATTATCATTTATATTTTCAAATGTTTCATACTCTCTACCGTCATAAAAATAACGTCCTAAAATATGTCTGAAACTTCTTCTAGATTCAGTCTTATATATGAAGCATACTGATTCTACTTTAAATCTTTCTCTTTCACAAGAATCTTTATAAATTTTAATAAAAACAAATGTGAAAAAAATAACAAAAACACTCAATACTATAGCTTTATCTTTTTCCATTTACATTCCTTCTTTTTCTAATTTTTTATTTATCTTATCACCAATTTTATTTTCAATTGCCTCTGTAGCTGATCCACCATAAAAATCAAAAATTGTTTTAGTTGTTAGAGGTAATTTATTTGTAGCTTTTTCTAAGCCATTACCAATCTTTGAACCAATTGCATTTGAAAAGAATGTTGAATAAAATCCTGCATTAAATTTGTTTGTACTAAATAACATTTTCCCATCTTTATAATTTAAATTGAAATAAGATTCTCCGACATTTGAAGTAAAAGGATTACTAAAGGCTGCAGCAAAAAAAGGCTGCATGTAATTAATTTTGTCATCAAATTGCCAGTTATTATACGAAACTTGTCCAAAAAGATTAGTTCCTCCATTAATCAAAGCTGTTCTTCCAGAATTCAAAGCAAAACCTCCAGCTAATACAGAACAATAACCATTTGCAGAAATAGAAGCCGATAGCGAAGTTCCCGCATACCAAGTAGAATACGCTTCATAACCTGCAACAACACTAGGTGTTAATTCTGCAGTTATAGGTAGAAGAGGCAGAGAAACAACAGCCAATGTTAATCTAAAATCAGTCGATGGTGAATATGCAGGATTATAATATTTGTTATATCTAATGCTACTAGCTCCAGTTATTTCTCCTAAAGCTTTGTTAGATATTTCGCCTATTTTACGTGCTATATCCATAGCGATTTGCTCAAGCTTATTATCAATTTTATTTTGAACAGCTTCCCTGTTAGAAACTACAACTTCATTCAATTTATTAGGATTAGTATCTGTTCCACTTCCACTTGCAAAACCTGTCGATTCTTTTTTATCATCAGTCTGTTCTGCTTCTAATCCCTCTAACTCCACCATATCCATTACTCTGTTTTCAGAAAATGCGTATGGAGAATTCCAAGGGAATGACCTGCCTAATGGATCCACGGCAAAAAACCTCCCCACCCTCGGGTCGTGCATCCTAAAAGTATAATTCAATGAATTTCCTTCTCCTTTAATTTCGTTATCTTTTTCTTGTCCTTGGAAGCCATAACGGTAGGCACTGCTTGCTCCGTGGCGGTTTGGAACCAAGCTACCAAAAGGGTAATACTTTAT
>NZ_PCMX01000087.1 GCF_002530675.1 Flavobacterium columnare NBRC 100251 = ATCC 23463 | reverse complement strand
GTAGTGGCTATTACACTTCAAGCTACTTTTCTTTCATATAGCTTATTATCTCTTATACAAGCACAAACTCTGTGAATTAGTTTGTTTCTAATATTGTTGATGACTAATATTTTGTTTTTTTCTTCAGCTTTTCAAAACAAAAAAGTTTAGAGTGTTCTTAATAATAGTATTGGTTTTTTTATCGGGTGTTTTATTTTCGTTTATTCCATTTTAATCCTATTATGTTTATATTGTTCTTTTTTAGAAATTGTAATACTTTTGTGGAAAAATAAATAAATGATGAGAAACGATAGATATACTTGTACGTTTGTAGCTGTGATGTTTTTTTGCTATACACAAGGACAAACAGGTAATGGTATTAGTAAAACTTTACAACAAAAAACAAATGCAGTAGAAGTATCATCTAACAAAGAAAGGACTAAGACAGAAGTCTTAGTTCAAAAATCGGTTCCTGATGTGAAAAATAATTTAACTTCGGGGGTAACAAATCCAACAACCAAACTAGAAGTAGATAGTGAAATAGAAGGAGTTTCAGGACTTAAATTTACACAGTTAAAAAGCACAAGTTCTACAGTACAACCTAATGGAAAAGCTTTAACGGTAGATAGTCAAGGAAATGTAATACTAACCCCGATAACTGGTTCGGGAGGTACATATTCGGATATTTACGGTAGTGATGGTACGCTTCAGGGAGATAGAACCGTAAATATGGATGGTAAAAAGTTGAATTTTATAAGCTCTGCAAATGGTACTTCGGTTCTAAATATTGATGCTAAATCTGGAAGTATAGGAATAGGCACAAATACTTTATATTCAAAATTAGAAGTTGCGGGTAGTTTACCCGATGGACAAACATTTGCTGATGTGAATGATAGAAACAATAAATGTAGGATATTAAGTGCGGGAAGTCTTACTAATAACGTTAGGGAACGTTCTTTTTTGTTTTATGATTTTCCAAAATCTAATATAAACCCCAATGAGTCGTCTTTTTGGTTTAGTTTGACTGATAGGTCTGATGCTAGCCGTTTTATAGTTGAGGCAAGACAAGGAGGATATGGGTATTTTAAATTTACAGATGCAACACAAAAAGATTGCTTTACAGTTTCAAACAACGGTGCTGATTTTGTGTTTTTAGAAATGCCTAAAAAAGATACTCACGTAGTATTAGGAGGTACACAAGCTTGGCCTATTGCTCATACTTTTTGGGTTAAAACAGGTTCATCCAAATTTGATAGTGATGTTTTTGTAGATACACATATTGGAATTGGTACAGATAAATTTGTAGATCCTGTTGATAGCAATAAAGAATACAAACTTTCTGTTAAAGGCCGTGTAAGAGCAGAAGAAGTGAAAGTATACAATACTTGGGCAGATTATGTTTTTACTAAAGATTATAAATTACGTAGTTTAGAGGAAGTAGAAACTTTTATAAACGAAAATAAACATTTACCTAATGTGCCATCGGCTAAAGAAATAACAGAAAAAGGGTTGGAATTAGGTGAGATAGCTAGAGTACAGCAAGAAAAAATTGAAGAACTTACATTATACTTGATCCAACAAAACAAAGAAATTCAAGAACTAAAAAAGAAATTGAATGCAATGTTAGAAAAAAAATAATTGTTTTGAATATTGATTATAATTTAAAACTGGTTTGTATTACAAACCAGTTTTTTAGAGAAAAACAAATTTAATTCATATTTTCTCAAATACAATCCCTACTTTTGCGCCGAAATTTCACTTAAATTCATGAAAAAAAAGTTTTTAACTTTCAATAAGTACTTGATGGTCAAGGCTTACTCTTTGACAGAAATACTCATTGTGCTTTGTATTATTGGTATCTTGCTATTAATGGTATTGCCTAATCAAACATCGGTAATTAGTCAAGCTAAATCTATTGAAGCCCAAGCTATGCTAAATCAAGTTTATGGATTAGAAAAAAGTTATTTTTATAGATATTCTAAATTTTCAGGGAGTTTAGAAGAATTAGGTTTTGAACAAGAAAAAACTGTAGATGAGGGAGGACAGGCCATTTATCGAGTTGAAATTATAGAATCATCTAATGAGAGTTTTTTGGCAAGAGCAACAGCAGTATCAGATATGGATGGTGATGGGAGTTTTAATACTTGGGAAATCAATAATTTAAAAGTATTAACAGAAGTTACTAAAGAATAAATTGGATATACTTTTGCAACTGATATTCATTGCAGTACTTATTTTTATTTTCTATCAGGATTTAAGATATAGGGCTATTCATATTATATTACCAGTGTTAGTAATCATTATAGCCTTTTTTTTACTTTCGTTACCTTTTTCTTTAGTTATAAAAAACACACTAATTAATGGTGTTTTTTTTCTTTTAATTTTTGGATTAATGGTGATTTATATGAGAGTAAAGAATAAGAATTATTCTAATCCTTTGCAAACTTATTTTGGTCTAGGAGATGTTATATTCTTTTTATCGGTAGCACCGTTATTTGAACTAAAAAAATATTTAGTTTTTATTATAACTAGTATGTTTTTTTCTATAATACTTTATTTTGTTTTTCTAAAAAGAAAAGGTACAGAATCTATTCCATTAGCAGGCTTTTCAGCTTTCGTTTTATTATTTCTATTATTAGTGAGAAGTTTTCTTAAACCTTTTACGTTATTGTTATTCTAATTATGGACAATATATTAGATGTTAATCCAGAAAATATTTTGGCTATTTCTAGTGAGTTAGCCAATCATTATCGTATTATCCCAAAACAAGTAGATAATGATTTTTTACAATTATATATTGATACTTTATACAAAAACTCAAATACTCAAGAGGAACTTGAACTTTTAACAGGTAAAAACATTAAACTATTTGAAGCAAACACTAATATAATTGAAAAGGCATTGTCTATTCATTATCGTAAAGAACGTATTGATACTAAAAAAAAGAATTTTGATGTTGAAAAACAGGATTTTCTAGAATCGTTACTAGAAGAAGCAAAAGTATTAAAAAGCAGTGATATTCATTTTGAAGTTTATGAAGATAATGCTCGAATTCGTTTACGTATTGATGGTCAGCTTATTGAACGGTATAAAATTCAAAAGGATAATTATCTTGAGTTGGTGAATAAAGTAAAAATAAAGGCTAAACTTAATATCACTGAAAAAAGATTGCCGCAAGACGGGCGTATTACCAATGAAGCTTTTGATATAAGGGTGTCCATTTTGCCAACACTTTTTGGCGAAAAGATAGTGATGCGTTTATTAGGGCAAGATGCTTCAAATATTGATTTAAATGCTTTAGGTTTTAAAAACGATGAATTAGAAAAGTACCTTCAAGCCGTAAAGAAGCCCAATGGTATTATTTTAATAAGTGGTCCCACTGGTTCAGGAAAAACGACTACTCTGTATGCTACTTTAAAATTATTAAATGACAGTAAGCGTAATATTGTTACCGTAGAAGACCCGATAGAATACACTCTCAAAGGAATCAATCAAGTACAACTCAAAGAAGATATTGGGCTTACTTTTGCTTCTGCTTTGAAATCCTTTTTACGACAAGATCCAGATGTGATTATGTTGGGAGAAATTAGGGATTCAGAAACGGCACTTATGGCTATTAGGGCTTCACTGACAGGACACCTAGTTTTATCAACTATCCATACAAATTCTGCTATTGGTACCATGTCGCGTTTAATTGATATGGGCGTTCCTGCCTACTTAATCTCTGAAACCTTAAATTTATCAGTAGCACAACGATTGGTCAGAAAACTTTGTGAAAATTGTAAGCAAGAAGTAAGTGTTGATAAAGAGGATTTTCCCATGAGTTTTCATTTTCCATATCCGCTTGAAAAACACTTTAAAACGTGTGGATGTAATCAATGTTTTCACACTGGATACAAAGGTAGAACAGCTATCTATGAAGTAATTCATGTAGATAACAAATTAGCAGCAGCTATAAAGCACAATAATATAGTTGAAATTTTTGAAAACGACAAGGTTCACCAAACCTTAGCTCATAAAGCTTTCGATCTCTTAGCAAAAGGAGAAACCTCATTAGATGAAATTTATCCAATTTTAATTGCACAATAAAAATGTTTAAAAAAATTATTTACCTCCTTTTAGGTATTGTTTTATCTCATACAACTTATGCACAACAGGATCTCAACCAATTGGGATATAAGTTTGATGAATTATCTAAACAAAAAAAAGGTATAAATGAAGTTTTAAAAATTAATGTTTCAGGACTTTCATTACACGATTTCATAGCTTCAATTGCCGAAGAACATCAACTCAATATTGATGTAGATACTGATTTAAATCAAACGGTAGTTAATAATTTTTACGATGTAACAGTTAAGGATGTATTTTTACATTTAGTGCAAAAATATGATTTAGAAATAAGTTTTTTAAATAACATAATTGTCTTCAAAAAGAGAAAAGAAATTAAGATTGTTGAGAAAAAACAACCCAAAATCATTGATGTAAATTATAATAAAGAAAATGACTTCCTCTCCTTGAAATTAGAAAACGATTCCCTTCCTGCTGTAGCAAAAGCAATTATAGATAAATCGGGAAAAAATGTGGTTTTAGCTCCAGAAATCAAAGGACTAAAAGTATCTTCCTATATTTTGAACAGACCTTTTGATCAGGTTCTACAAATGATGTCTAAATCCAATGACCTTATTGTTTCAAAAGACGAAAATGGTTTTTTCTTTCTAGAAAAAAACAAAGAGCTTAATAGTAATAGCGGAAATGCCTATGGAACTAATACTTTTAGTAAAAATAAGCAAGCAAAAGCAAGTAGGGGTGCGCTAGGATATTATGATATTTCATTAGATAAATCAGGTTTTTTAAATGTAAATGCAGATGGGGCTGATGTAAATGATATTTTAACGGAGGCAGCAGAAAAGTTGCGTATCAATTATTTTTTATATAATAAACCTGAAAATGAGAAAGCCAGTTTATCTGCTGAGCATATCACTTTTGATGATTTATTAGATCATGTTTTTAAAGGCAGAAAATACACCTTCAAAAAGCAAGATAATTTATACTTAATAGGAGAATACGCTACAGAAGGACTTAGATCAACCGAGATGATTCAACTAGAAAACAGATCAATAGAGAGTGTGCAACAATCTTTGCCAAGAGTATTTGCTGAAAAACTTGAAATTAAAGAATTTGTAGAGTTAAATAGTCTTATTGTTTCGGGATCTAAAAAAGCAATAGACGAGCTTCGTCTTTACTTAAAACAAATAGATAAGGTAGTACCCATGGTACAAATTGAAGTAATTATTGCCCAATACAACAAAGGATATGATATACAAACAGGTTTTAAAGCAGGGCTTTTAGGTAAAGGACAAACGCCTATAGGTACTTCAGGTACTTTATATCCTACAGCGGATATGTCTTTAAATAGCACTTCAATAAACAGTTTAATCAATGCCTTCAATGGTTTTGGTTTGTTTAAAATAGGAAAAGTAACAGAAAGTTTTTATGCTAATTTAAAATTATTAGAAAATAACTCGATACTTAAAGTAGAATCAACACCTAAAATAGCTACTATAAGTGGTCATGAAGCCAAACTTGCCATTGGTGAAACCAGCTATTATTTTGAACAAAATAATCAAATTTTGAGTAATAATATTGGGAACAACATACTCCAATCAGGCACATGGAAACCAACGGATGCAAATTTGAGTGTTTCTATAAAGCCTTTTGTGTCTACAGATGAAAATGTTACTTTAAATATTGCCGTCGAAAAGAGTTCTTTCTTAGGTAGAGCAGGAGAAAATGCTCCTCCTGGTAAAGCTACTCAAAAATTCGAGTCATTAGTAAGAGTTAAAAATGGAGAAATGATCTTGTTAGGAGGGCTAGATGAATTGAAAAAAGAAAATTCAGGAACAGGAGTGCCTTTAATTTCTCGAATTCCAATCTTAAAATGGTTTACCAGTAGTCGTAAAAAATCAAAAAGCGACGCAAAACTCCATATATTCATCAAACCAACTGTTGTATACTAATGGTACAATATCTAAACAAAATAATTAAATTCAGTAGAATAAATGTTATAGGCATCATTAAAAAAGAAGGAGCTGATATTTACCATGTATTAACCCTTTTAAAAAGAGGTACTACACTTAATATATTAGATTCCAGAAGCTTTGATGATTTTGAAAAACTTTTAAAAACCACTGATATCAAGATTCCTGTAATTCTTGTAATGGATGGTAAAGGAATACTACACAAAAAAATTGATAATGAAAAAGAAGAAGATCTTAATTGGTTAAAAACAATCGATTTTGCCAATATATACTACACGACTTTTCAATATGAAACTATAGGTTTTATGAGTTTTTGCAGAAATGAACAGGTTGACGAAAAGATACTTTTTTTTCAAACCAATCATTTTCAGGTGTTAGATGTATATATTGGAGCATTTCCAGTTGCTTTTTTAAAAAATCATATCAACACAAATATTGTTAAGGCAGGTCCGTTAGAGTTAATTTTTGAGGGCAATGAATTGGAAAGTTTTGTTAAAAATGATAAAACTACTTCCATTCAAATAGGTCAAGATAATCTCTTGAGTACTCATTTACCTTTATATGCTAGTGCCATACATTTTTTTTTGCAACCAGAGGAAATCACTAAAACTGAAAACAAAATCAATTTAGAGGAATTAATTTTTCAAAAAGCTTTTACGAAATTGGGGCTTACTATGTTGGTGTCATTTTTTGTTTTACTTCTCATAAGTTATACCTCCATTCAATATTTTAATAGAATGATAACAGAGCTTAATCTAGAAGTTATCTATTCTAACCAATCCTATAAGCAAATTAAAGCATTAGAAAAACGAAGAGAGCAACAGTTGGTGATTCTGAATGAATCTGGATTAACTTCCAATATATTTATATCCCATTATATTTCTGATCTATTACTAACTATACCCAAAAGTATAAAGCTGAGTGAATTAAATTATGCTCCTATTGATAAAGAAACCAAAATTAATAAAAAAATATTGATGACCCCTAATGTTATTCTAGTTAAAGGACAGACTAACGAAGAAGGTGTTTTTAATAATTGGCTAATTAATTTAAAAAGGTTGAGAGGAATAAGAAAATTTGAAGTTGTAAATCTTAAAAAAGATAAGAAAAATATTTCACAATTTGAGGTTAAAATATTATTGAATCATGTTTAATCAGTACACTTTTAAACAAAAGTTTAAAGCACTTATATTTGTGTTTTTCTTGTTACTAATTACTGCTTATAAGCGTTCGTTTAGTCCGCTTATGGATTCTTATGGTGAGTATAAAACACTAAAAGCAAAGACACAAGAAATAAATTCTAAATCTTCTGGGGTAAAGAAACTAAATGAAGAAGTTACTAAGTTAGATTTATTAATTGGTAAAAGTGAAAAAGAAAAGGAAGTTATACAACAAGAAATTATTGATTTTGTGACTAAGAATCATCCCGAAGTTACCATACATACTATTCAACCGATACATTTTTTTAAAGAGGAACACTTTTCTGTTATAACTAATACTATCGTTTTGTCAGGTACTACTAATCAGCTACTCAAAACTGCTTACAATTTTGAAAATCAGTTCGAAAGCTCAAAACTTATAAGCTTACATTTTTTTACAGAAAAGAAGAATGATAAAGAAGAAAAGCTATATTTAAAACTTATATTTCAAAACTATGAAGGTATTTAATAATATATTATTTTTATTTTTTGCGATAACTATTGCAGCATGCGACGATATTTTGGAAAAAGACATTACCACAGATGTCATAAATGTTGTAACACCAAAAGAAGGACATATTGTAGAAAGCAATATAGTAAGTTTTCAATGGGAAACTCTGAAGGGAGCGAATAAATATCGTTTGCAAATAGAAGATAAAAATGCACTTCTAATAAGAGATACTCTAACGAGTAAAACCTTTTTAAAACTACCACTACTGCCTGGAAATTATAAATTTAAAATTAGAGGAGAAAATTTAGGATATGAATCTAAATATACAACTCTAACTTCTTTTGAGATAAAATCACCAACTAGTTTAGAAAACCAATTAGTGATTTTAAAAAGTCCTTATAGTGGGTTTTCTACAAATAAAAATAATTTGACTTTAGTTTGGGACCCCATAAAAATAGCAGCAAGTTATACTTTGGAATTATATGATGTAACTAATAGTAATGTATTGTTATTCTCTAAAGAAGGAATTACGGCTTCTACTTACTCATTGGATTCTAATAACTTAAAAACGGATGCCCTTTATGAATGGAGAGTAAAAGCTGTAAACGCAACTTCTGTTACAGATTTTAATAAGGCTACGTTTTTATTAGATACAACACCACCAAACGCACCTCAAAATATATTTCCTAATAATGCAGATACACGTAAGGTAAATACAGCAATAGATTTTAGTTGGAAATTAGATTCTGATTCTGGAATTATAAAATCTCCCATTGATTATTATATAATAGAATTTGCCACGGATAGCGATTTTTCTAGAGGTCTTGAAAGTCAAATCATAAATACAACAAGCTGCCAAAAGACATTTGCTACTACAGGGACATTTTTTTGGAGAGTAAAGGCTAAAGATAAGGCTGGAAATATAGGGCTGGGATATAGTAAGCCTTTTAGCTTGTTAATAAATTAATTATGAAGAAGAAACTAAATGGTATCCTTTTAATAGGTGTTTTAGGATTATGGGGTACGGTAATCTACAGGTATGTTAGTCATTTTTTTCAGGATAAACCAGTACAAATAGATTTTCAAACTAATAGTTATGCTAAACTCCCTAATAAGATTGAAAAAGATACTTTTTCCTTAAAAAATTTTGCTATAGATCCTTTTTTGAAATCAGTTAACATTCCCAAAATTGAAAATCCTAAGCTAGAACTAAACGTAATAAAATTACCTAAACCTAAAAAAACTGAGATGCAAACAGTCAAGACTCCCAAAGTAATTGAAGAAACCCCTTTTCCTGATGTTAAATTTTATGGTTATATAAAATCACAAGACAAAACAGATGAATTAATTTTAATAAAAATAAACAATAGGTTATTTAAAACTCGATTGAATGCTGATTGTAATGGAGTATTGATCAAAAGAATATATCGTGATTCTTTAGAAGTAAAACATGAAAAAAGGAAATTAATAGTTGTTAAACAACGATAGTTTTTTTATAAGAAGGCTATGCAAAAGAGGCTGTCTATATTTTTTAGACAGCCTCTTTTGTAATTTATGTGGTATTGATAAAATCTTTACTGAATTATGATTTTCTCAGTTTCTTCAAAATGATCACCAGCCATTTTTAAGACATAATTTCCAGGTGCTAAATTTGATAAATCTAGTTCGCTTGTATTGCCATCAATTATAACTGAGTTTTCTAAAACGAGTTTGCCCGTAATATCAAATATTTCAACCTTTGTATTTCCATAGTTTTTAGAAGAAGTTAATTTTATATTTCCTTCTGAAACTGTTGGATATACCTTAATGGTATTCACTTTTTCTGTAACTGATTCATCTGTTTTGGCTCCTAGAGCGCCTGTTAGATTGCCTGAAAAAACACCACGACCATACGTAGCAGCATACACTTTATACGCATTAGGTGCTGTTGGAGAATTTGCTTGAATGTCTAGGTCTGTAACTTTTACATTTCTCATTCCATTATAAGCTTGCTTCCAGATTAATGCTTGATCAGAAGCAGCAGCACTGTTAAAATTAGTAGTATACCAAACTCCTAGATCAGTACCAATCATGATTTCTGCAGCATTTAATGGATTTTGTAAAATTGTTTTCACAGGTAAATCAGGTAAATTACCATCTAGTTGATACCAATTAGTTCCTCCGTTTGATGTATACCAAATATTGTTTACACCGTAATTATGCATAGTCAAGAAGATTTGGTTATCATTTGCTCCAAATTCTATATCAGAAACGCTACCAACAAAATTAGGACCGCTTATATTAGACCATACAGGTGCAGAACCATTAGCTCCAGTAACTTTTAGTAGTTTACCATTCATAGTTCCTATGTACAGAGTGGTAGATGTTACTTTGCCTGTAGCTAAAGCTGTTGCATATCCCGTTAATAAAGCATTGGTTAAATTTGTTCTAGATACCTGTGTATTACCCTTAATGTTAGAATATCTTCTTACTTGGTAAGTTCCATTCAGTGTAAAATCAGAATACACAATATCATTTGTAGAATCTAGAGTCATAGCAGGGTAAAATAGACCTGCACCAGAAGTGCCATCACTTAAAGTTTTAGAGGTAGTACTTCCTACGTTTCTAAGGATCATACTGTCATTATATACATAATTTGTGATATAATACTTGTCAGATCCTTGGTCAAATAAAGGTTTTCCACCATCACCTCCTTGAACTCTAAAGGTATTGTTAACTCCAGCAGAAGCTCCTAAGGTAGAATTAGCAGCAGTAGAAGAACCTGAATAATATTGAGAACCATTGTCTTGAGCACCAGCTACAAAGAAGTCACCAGCGACACCCGTAACGCCATTAGGCATTACTGCTACTCCTACAAATTGTGTAACATTAAAACCTGTATTTCTAGGTGTAGCAGGAGTAGTGGTACTAGCGGCATTACTAGTATAATATACTCCACCATCATTACCAAAAAGAGCTACACTGCTATTTCCTGGTTTGAAGACCATAGCATGCTGATCAGAATGTACGTTGGTTGTCCAATTAGAAATAGCATTCCATGTTACAGCAGGACCATTCGCATTAGCTGTTCTATAAAGATCAATACCTCCTACATACAAGATTTTATCATCAACAGGATCCGATTCAATCATCATGTCATAAAAAGCTTGCTGTCCAGTAAAACCATAGGTGGTTTCGCGTGTTTCATTTCCAGCAGGTAATGATAGAATGGTAGGGGCAGTGTTAAACCCGTTAGTTGTTAGTGCTAATTGTATTTCTACTTTTGTTGCAGTATTTGGATCATCTTTTAATTGAGATAACACATAAATTTTATCAGGGGTTGTACTAGAAGCTTCAATTTCTACTCGTTTTCCTCCCCCTTCAGCGGCAACTGTGTAGCGTAAGTTGAATGTGCTTCCATTGTCTGTTGATTGAAATACTCTACCGCCGCCATCACCATACGTCCAGCTGTCAGTAGATGAAACCCAAATGTCACCATCGGCTCCCAATTCTATATCATTAGGACAAGTAGGGTGCCCAGCTACTGATGAAGGTAAATTCAGTTTGATCCATGTACTACCGCCATTAATGGATTTATATAGACCAAAGTTGGAAGCGTTAAAAACAGTGCCATTACGAGACTCTGAATATTGTCCATCGCCCATGGCAGCATAAATTTCAGAAACGCCAGCATTGTTTTTAACGACTAAATCATTTACAAACTGAACACCTGAAACCTCTAAGCCAGAAAACTCAAGTGGGTCAGAAGGTTTTATAGTTCCAGTTAAGTTTGCTAAATTTGCAATCAGTAGATCACCATCTTCTTTAGAAATCATAAGAGTAGGTATAGTTCCTGTAATAGCAGCATCTTCTGACATATTAAATACGGAACCACCTACCGCATTGTTCATTATAATTACACCTATTGCACCTGCATTTTGAGCGACCATTGCTTTTGATTCAAAAGAGCAAGTACCTCTTCTTATTAAAACAATTTTACCGGTATAATTTTGTGAAGTTGCGCCACAAGCATCATCTGTTGGTGCCACTCCATCATCCATTAAAACTATTGGTGCTGTAAAAGTATTGTTAATAGCACCGCCAGGCCATGTAGCAGAACCAGTAGAATATGTTTTTATGGTAGCAACAGCAGAAGGGGCAACAATTTCCAAGTTTTGTAAATTTTTCACAGTTGATGATACAATTCCCCCTCCATAAACTCTAGTCCAAGTAGCACCTCTATCAGTGGTTTTCCAAATACCATTGCCATTTACATCTCCAAACACATACGATTCACCTGTGCCTACATACCAAGTATTTCTGTTGTTAGGATCTATTGCTATGTTTTGAACATTTACATGTTCAGGAAAAGTATCGATTTTTGTCCATGAAGAAGTTGCACTTGAAATATTGTTATTTCTCCATAATCCGCCACTAACTCCTCCAGCTACTACCATATTTCCAGTAGCATCTCCTGGGTCGAAAATAATTGCTCTTGTGCGCCCTCCTACATTGTTAGGACCGCGTTCTATCCAATTGTTAGTTGTAGCATCTCCAGGTATACGTTGTGCCAAAGCCTCTTTGCGTGCTTTTTCTAGATCTTTTCGGATAGTTTCAATATTTTCATTGGTTGGTCTACCTAAATTAGGATTCATTGTTAACAACCATTCTTGTTCATTGTATTTATTGGGAGGAATACCTTCTTCTTTTCTTTGTTGTTTAGATAAATAAAAAGTTTTGTTTATTTTGTTATTAGCTAAAAAATGCCCATGTTTTTTCCTGAGAATCTTAGCTTCTTTTTTAGAAAGTTTTTTGTTTGCTTGTGTGTCTCTTAGCATACCTACATCTCCAGAATGTTGTGAATAGCCTACGGTTACTCCAAACAAAAGAAAGAAGCTAGGGAGTATTCTTTTTTTCATATTTATTTTATTTTCGGGTTAATGTTTGTCAAATATATACATATTTTCATTATAATATGAGTTATGTGTTGAAAAAAAGTATTTTTTGTAATAAAAATATAATTATTTACAATTGCTTTTTTTGTTGGAATGCTTCATATATACAGGGTCGTTCATCAGTTCTTTGATGATTAGTTCTCTGGATTTATCTTTAATGATTTTTTTGTCTTCATGGGTCATTCCCGTTGTTTTTACAAAGGATAAAAATTTAACCCTTAAGCACCCCGGTTTACCACTAAAAAAAGTGTAAGAGAAAAGATTTTTATTATCATAAAAAACCATAGGGACAATGGTTAACTGATGATCAATTGCAATGTTAAAAGCTCCGCTTTTAAATTCATCTAAAATTACACTTTCATCATCAGGAACCTTGCCTTCAGGAAATATACAAATACTTAAACCTTGTTTAATACGTGTTTTTGCTTTCTCGTAAACCTCCGATCGGCTTCGTATGTTTTCACGGTCTACCATAATGGCAGCTCTTTTGTAGAAAAAACCAAAAATGGGAATTTTAACCAATTCTTTTTTACCTACAAAAACAAAAGGATTTTTTACGACGGCTAACATTAGCATGATGTCTGTCATCGAGGTATGATTTGCAATAAACATATAACTATGATTAGGCAAAACAGGTTGCTCGCTCTTGATTTTATAATGAAAACCCATTCCATAAAGAACAATTTTAGCCCATAAGCGCGCCATTCTAAAAAAGTAAGGATACCAAGAATCTTTAGAGAGAGACAAGGTTAAAAAAGGAGACATGATAAGAATCGGTATTAAAACTAATACGTAAAACCATAAACGCCAGATAGACCAAAAAAGAATTTTTAACATTTGCATAGCAGTGATTATTTACTTCAAATATGAATCAAAAAAAATTACCTTTGCGAAAATATCATTTTTAAAAATATAATGGCAAAAATATTAACTGGAGTGCAAAGCACAGGAACTCCACATTTAGGAAACCTTTTAGGCGCAATCATACCTGCCATAAAAATGGCCAACCAGCCTGAAAATCAATCTTTTTTATTTATAGCAGATTTGCATTCTGTAACACAAATAAAAGAAGGGGGCGTTTTAAAAAATAATACATACAGTACAGCTGCTGCTTGGTTGGCTTGTGGTTTAGATATTAATAAAGTAATTTTTTATCGTCAGAGCGATGTTCCTCAAGTTGCAGAATTAACTTGGTATTTAAGCTGTTTTTTCCCTTTTCAAAGATTAACTCTAGCTCATTCATTTAAAGATAAAGCAGATAGACTGGAAGATGTAAATGCGGGGTTGTTTACCTATCCCATGCTAATGGCTGCTGATATTTTAGCGTATGATGCGGAAATTGTTCCTGTAGGAAAGGATCAATTACAACATCTGGAAATTACGCGTGATGTAGCTTCGCGTTTTAATCATCAAATGGGAGAAACTTTTGTTTTACCACAAGCTAAAACGGAGGAGGACTCTATGTTGATTCCTGGTACTGATGGTGAGAAAATGAGTAAATCAAGAAATAATACGATTAATATCTTTTTAGATGACAAGGCTTTGTTGAAACAAATCAAAACGATTCAAACAGATAGTACACCTCTCGAAGAACCCAAAAATCCAGATACTTGTAATGTTTTTGCATTATATAAGTTAATTGCTACAGAAGAACAGACGGTTGCCTTAAGAGATAAGTATTTGGCTGGTAATTTTGGTTTTGGGCATGCTAAACAAGCTTTATATGATTTAATTGTTCAACGTTTTGCTATTGAAAGGGAACGTTATAATTATTATATGAATAACTTAATAGAGCTAGATAGCGTACTACACGAGGGAGCAGAAAAGGCATCAATAATAGCTAATGACGTTATAAAAAGGGTTCGAACGAAATTAGGTTTTGAATAATTAATGAGAAAAATAATTTATTTTGAAAAACACAATTAAGAACACCTTTTCGATGAATAATATTTAAAAATAAACCTTAAAAAAGTCTTAATTTTGATAAAAATTTGTTAAAATTGCTTTTTCTTTGTGTTTTTTGTAAATAATCAACCTATCTTTGTCTTATGAATTTGAGGGGTGGTTCCCTCTGAACTTAATAAATTTTCATAATTTATAGTTTTTTGGTTGGTTAATAACATAAAAACTCAGTCATTTCCTGATTGGGTTTTTTTGTTTTTTTATTACTTTTGGAACGAAAATTGTACAGTTTGAATTTCCAAACGATCCATACATAAAAATGAAAAAAAGTATTCTACTATTTCTAACCGTTTTAGGTTTATCGTCGTCTCAGATTTTAGCACAAAAAAAGGAAGCTTTTGATGTAGGTGAATGGCTAAAGTTTAGGATTCATTATGGTATAGTAAATGCAGGTTATGCAACCTTAGAGTTAAAAGAAGCAATAAGAAATAATAGAAAATGTTTTTATGCAGTAGGACACGGATATACAACTGGAATGTCCCGTTTCTTTTTTAAAGTGGAAGACCATTATCAAAGCATCTTCGATCAGGAAACAAACAAACCATATCAATATGTTAGAAAAATCGATGAAGGAGGGTATATCAAAGATCAAGAAGGTTTTTTTAATCAAACAAAACATACAATCCTAGTAAAAGATTATAAAAATAAAACAGAAAAAAATTTATCTGTTACAGAAAACGTACAAGATATTGTTTCTTCATTTTATTACTTACGAAACCATCCTAAAGCAAGTGAACTAGCTGTAGGAGAATCAATAATTATTGATATGTTTTTTGATGACGAAATTTATAAATTTAAAATGCGTTTCTTAGGTAGAGAAACAATTAATACAAAATTTGGTAATGTCAAAGCATTGATTTTTAAACCATTGGTTCAGCATGGTAGGGTTTTTAAAGAAGAAGAGAGTCTAACCGTATGGGTAAGTGATGATGAGAATAAAATACCATTACGAATTAAAGCAAGTCTAGCAGTGGGTTCTTTAAAAGCCGATTTAGATAGCTTTAAAGGACTTAAAAAACCTTTTTTAGTTTTAAAAAATTAATAGAATGAATGATTATTCTAATCTAGTAGATAAAATAGATCAAAAATACCAGTCTCTAGATCAAAAAACAGAAGCCTACTTAGAAGGGCTTCTTTGGTCTAAACCTATTACATACTGGGATTATATTCAGACAGATGCTTTGTTAAGTCTTCAAAATCAGCGTACTATATTTCCAGATGAAAATGTGTTTATCATGTATCATCAAATAAATGAACTTTTATTTAAAATGATTTTATGGGAAATAAAACAAGTTTCTTACGCTCAAAAACTAACAACAGAATTCTTTACGGATAGACTTATGCGCATCAGTCGGTATTTTGATATGTTAACCACATCATTTACAATAATGGGAGAAGGAATGGAAGTAGAACAATACATGAAATTCCGTCATACACTAACTCCAGCCAGTGGTTTTCAGAGCGCACAGTATCGTATGATAGAATTTTGTTCGACCGATTTAATCAACTTAATTGATTATCGTTATAGAACAACTATTGATAGAAATACTTCTTATCATCATGCTTTTGAACATTTGTATTGGCAAGCTGCGGGAAAGAATTACGAAACAGGTGAAAAATCGTATTTTTTAAAACAATTTGAAGAAAGATATAAAAAAGAATTTCTTCAAATTATGGAAGAATATAATACCATTAATCTATGGCGTAAGTTTAAAGAATTACCTGTTGAAGATCAGCAAAATACAGAATTAATTAATGCTATGCGTCATTACGATTATACCGTAAACATTACTTGGGTTATGGGACATTATCGTGCTGCTCAAAAATATATAGATAATGGGAAAGGGAATGGAGAAGCAACTGGCGGTAGTGATTGGAAAAAATACATGCACCCACGTTATCAGCGCCGTATATTCTTCCCTGAATTATGGTCTGAAGAAGAACTAAAAAATTGGGGAGAGCAAGTATAATAAAATCAGTTGATTTTTTAAACCCCAACTCATAATTGTAAATTCAATTTAAAAATATAACCTAGTAAAAATATGACCTTCCCCTCTGTAAATCCTACAAAAACAAATGCTTGGAATAAGTTAAAAGAACATTTTATTGACGTGAAAGGTATTTCTATGCAAGAAATGTTTAAAAATGATAATCAAAGAGCCGAAAGATTTCATATAGAATGGGATCATTTTCTTTTAGATTATTCTAAAAATAGAATTAATGATACCACATTGTCATTATTATTAGAATTAGCACAAGAATGTTCGTTGAAAGACGCAATTGATTCGCAATTTTTAGGGGAAAAAATAAACAAAACTGAAAACCGAGCGGTCTTACACACTGCTCTTAGATCCCCTAAAACAGATCAACTATATTTAGATAATCAAGATGTTATTCAAGATGTATGGGCGATAAAAGGAAAAATAAAACAATTTTCACAGGAAATAATTTTTGGAGAAAGAAAAGGATATAATGGTAAGCCATTTACGGATATTGTAAATATAGGAATTGGCGGTTCCGATCTGGGACCTGCTATGGTAACAGAAGCTTTGTCTTATTATAAAAATCATCTTAATCTTCATTTTATTTCCAATATAGATGGAGATCATTCAGCTGAAATTTTAAATAATTTAAATCCCGAAACCACCTTATTTATTATTGTTTCTAAAACATTTACAACGCAAGAAACACTTAGCAATGCTCTTGTCGCTAAAAAATGGTTTTTGGAAAATGCAGAAGAAAAATTCATACGGAACCATTTTGTAGCAGTTTCAAGTGAAATAAAAAAAACAGTAGAATTTGGCATAGATCCCGATGCTATTTTTCCCATTTGGGACTGGGTAGGAGGGCGATTTTCCTTATGGGGAGCGGTAGGTCTTTCCATTGCCTTAGCCATAGGGTATGATCAGTACGATCAATTGTTATCAGGCGCTTACAAGATGGATTTGCATTTTAAAAATGCACCTTTTAACGAAAATATACCAGTTATTATGGGACTTTTAAGTATTTGGTATAATAATTTTTTTGATGCGGAAACGGAAGCTATTATTCCTTATGCTCAATATTTACAAAAATTAACGCCTTATCTCCAACAAGGAATTATGGAAAGTAATGGCAAAAATATAAGTCGTCTAGGAGTTCCTGTAGACTATCAAACAGGAACCATAATTTGGGGTGAGCCAGGAACAAATTCGCAACATGCTTTTTTTCAACTCATACACCAAGGAACTAAAATAATTCCAACTGATTTTATAGGTTTTAAAAAGTCATTACATGGTAATGTAGAGCATCATCAAAAACTTATGGCCAATTTCTTTGCTCAGACAGAAGCTTTACTGAATGGGAAAAATGAAGAGCAAATATTAAAAGAATTTGCTAAAAACAACGTAGATCAAAGCAGGCAACAAGAATTATTACCCTATAAGGTGTTTGAAGGAAATAAACCCACGAATACTCTTTTAATAGATCAACTTACGCCTGAAACATTAGGAAGCTTAATTGCATTATACGAACACAAAATATTTGTACAAGGAATTATCTGGAATATTTTTAGTTATGATCAATGGGGTGTAGAATTAGGAAAAGAGTTGGCTAACAAAATTTTAGAAGAATTTGACACAAACGATTTTGGATGCCATGATTCTTCTACTTCGTTTTTGTTGAATAAATTCGTAAAACAATAATTTTTTTAGAATAAAACCTTATAAAATTATATAAAATGTGATTTTATAACTAAAAAAAAGTAATATTCATTTATCTGTGTGTTAAAGTTTTTTTAAAAATTAACATTATCTTAACATTAGCTAGTTAAATATGTTTCAATTTTGTACTATCACTTTTAAATCTAAAAACACAACAAATGAAGAACATGAAAAATTGGGTTTTAGTGACTATGATGTTCGTTTCTGCTTCCTTTTTTGCACAAAACAAGATCATGGGAACTATCCAAGATGAGACTGGAGTACTACCAGGTGCAAACGTTGCCCTTGAAGGTACAAGGCAAAGCGTATCATCAGCTTTTGATGGTGGATTTTTAATAGAAACTAAGAGTACAAAAGGAAATTTATTAATTACTTATTTAGGTTTTGAGACAAAAAAAGTTCCTTTTACAGTTTCTAATGGAAAAGCTGATTTAGGAATCATACTACTAAAAGATAAAGGGAACGTATTAGGAGAAGTTGTAATTAAATCTACAGTAGTAGATGTTGCAAAAGATCGTAAGACACCTGTAGCCGTTTCTACAATAAAAGCGGCTGAAATTAGAGAAAAATTAGGAACAAAAGAGTTTCCTGAGATCTTGGCTACTACGCCATCTGTATATGCAACAAAAACAGGAGGTGGTTATGGTGATTCTCGTGTAAATATTCGTGGGTTTGACCAAAAAAATATTGCTGTTATGATAAACGGTGTGCCAGTAAATGATATGGAAAATGGTTCCGTTTTCTGGAGTAATTGGGCTGGTTTATCAGATGTGACTACTGCCATGCAAGTACAAAGAGGTTTGGGATCTTCAAAATTAGCCATCTCTTCTGTAGGAGGTACTATTAATGTTGTTACCCGAACGGCAGATGCTAAAAAAGGAGGAACTTTATCAGCAACCATTGCTAACAATGATCATATAAAAACATTGGCATCTTATTCTACAGGTAAATTAGAAAATGGATTGTCAGCTTCTGTTTTACTAAGTAGTACGCAAGGAAATGGGTATGTTAATGGGACTAAATATTTTGGCCAAAATTATTTTATAGGTTTAGGGTACGATATTAATGAAAAACACAGTCTACAATTTACATTTACGGGAGCTCCACAATGGCATAACCAAAGAAGTTTTGCAAATACTATTGCTGATTATATCAAATATGGTTCAAATGGAGAACCTAATATAAAATACAATTCAGATTGGGGGTACTTAAATGGGCAAGAATATTCTTGGGCTACAAATTATTATCATAAACCAGTAGCTTCGCTTAATTATGATGTTAAATTTAATGACAAAACAAGATTATCGTCTATCTTTTATGGTTCATGGGGGCGTGGAGCAGGTTCAGGATTTACAGGTAAGACACCTGTAACGTTTAAAACAGCAAGTGGTTTAGTGCCGTTTAATGATTTTGTGGCTTTTAATAGAGGGGAATATGTTCCTTCTAGGGGAGAGTCTGTAACGCCAATAACAGGAGCGCAAGTTTTACCTACTTCAAATGGTCTATATTTAACGGATAGAACGACAGGATTTACAAAAAGAGCTAATATAAATTCACATGATTGGTACGGTGCAATTATAAACTTGAATACTAAATTAAGTAAAACTTTAACTTTAGATTTTGGTGTAGATGCAAGAACCTATATTGGTTACCATTTTAGAAATGTAGTCGATTTATTAGGTGCAGACGGTTTTAAAGATAATAGAGATATAAATAATCCTAACAGAGTCTTATTTGAAACATACTCAGCAAAGCCTTCTTTTAATCCTTGGAGTAATGTGCAAAATCAAGAAAGAATTGAGTATAATAATAATGGACATGTTAGATGGTATGGCGCATTCACACAGTTAGAGTATTCAAATGATAGATTAACAGCCTTTTTTCAAGGAGCAGTATCACAACAAGGTTTTAAACGTGTAGATACATTTACATATAAAGAATCGGATCCTTTGTATTCAACAGATTACAAAAATTTGATAGGAGGCAATATTAAAGGAGGTGTGAATTTTAATATTAATGAAAAAATGAACGTTTTTGCTAACGGTGGGTATTATTCAAAACAACCTTTCTTTAATGCAGTTTATCCGAACAATCTATCAGTACTTGCTGGAAACCTTATAAATGAAAAAATATTAGGGATAGAAGGAGGATATGGTTTTAAATCTGCTATTTTTAATGCTAATTTAAATGTTTATTATACAAGTTGGAAGGATCGTTTCCAAAGACAATCTGATTCAGACGCTACAAATGTAGGAGGGTATTATAATTTTAGTGGTATTCAACAAGTACATAAAGGTATTGAGCTAGAAACAAGTATAAGACCAACGGATAAGTTAACGATTAATTTAATGGGGTCTATCGGTGATTGGAAATATAAGGATAATGTTACAAGTGATCGTTTTGATGCTAATAATAATCAAATTTCTGGAGGAAAACCTGAAACATTGTATTTAGATAATTTAAAAGTAGGAGATGTAGCCCAAACTACGGCTAGTGTAGGTGTAAATTATGAAATACTAAAGGGATTAAAACTAGATGCTACCTACTTATATGTAGATAAGTTATATGCTAGTATAGATCCAACGAAATTTAAAGAAGCAACTAACAAAGGAACATTACAACTACCTAGCTATGGATTGTTAGATGCAGGTTTTTCATTCAAAACCTACAGAGTAAAAGAGTCTAATGATTATTTTAATTTTAGAGTTAATATAAACAACGTTTTAAATACAGTTTATATTTCTGAATCTAGAAGTAATATCTTTGCTGATGATCAAGTAGCCAATGCTCCAGCTGGAACTACCTATGCAAGTGCAAATCGCTTGTATAAAGGATTAGCTGATGCAAATCAAGTTTTCTTTGGTTTCGGTAGAACATGGAATTTTACATTCTCTTATAACTTCTAATAGGTTATATTATTTATAAAATATAAGCCGCCTTAAAATACATTATTCCCAAATAACTCTTGGTGAAGTGTATTTTAAGGCGGCTTTTTTTATTTTATATGCTTAACAATAAAGACGGATTTGGTTTTATCTCTTTTGTAGTAGGTACTATGAAGGTGTAAGATACTTAAGAGAATACTACAAATAAAGAGAAGTTTAGTATAAGAAAAGAGGCAAAAGAATAGAAAAGAAAATGGCTCACATAAAAAATAT
>NZ_PCMX01000086.1:3671-4060 GCF_002530675.1 Flavobacterium columnare NBRC 100251 = ATCC 23463 | reverse complement strand
TTTTGGTATTGTTTGTAAAAGGTTATCGCTTCGATAAATTGTAAATAATGCGCATTGGTTCTTCGTGGTTTAAAAACGCTGTTTGGTAATGTGAGGAACTCGGCAAAAGGATTTCTGACGGATATTGTTTTTAATAATCGTTGAGCGTTTTTTAATAGTTCTCTTGCTTTTACTTCTGCTTCGTAGTTTACTTTTCCTGCTGATAATTGTCTTTGATAGAACATTATTTTTTCGTCCTGCTCATGGCTTTCATCGATGTATAATAAAAAACTCCTATTGCTATTATCCTCGTAGATGCTTTCTTGTGTGGTGCAACCGCTTACACTTACTGGACCTTCGACCGTTAGATGTATTGTTTTTGTAGTTCCTTTTTTGTCTTTATGTACTAC
>NZ_PCMX01000086.1:0-3522 GCF_002530675.1 Flavobacterium columnare NBRC 100251 = ATCC 23463 | reverse complement strand
TCGATTTTGTCTTCTTCTGGGATTAATTCCGATACTTTACTTTGTAGGTGTGTTTTTCCTGCTCCGCTACTTCCTAGTGATATACAATGTAATGGATTGTTGGTTTTTCTACTCGTGAATATTAGATACATTAATAATCGGTTAATTTCTTCACCGATTACTCCCGATTTACCGATTAACTCTTGTGTGCTTTCTATTAGTTTTTCTTGACTTAAAAATTCCTTTGCTTCTTTGATTTCTTTTTCTGTGAGTACTTTTACTTGTTTTTCGTAGAGTTTGCCTTGTTGTTCTACTTCTTGTAATCGGTAATTTTCGAGTTCGTTTGTAAGTTGGTCTAAATCTCTTCTTACTATGGTTGTGCCTATTTCTAGTCGTTCGGCTACTTTTCTAGTGAGTTTTTCTATACTGGTGTCGTTGTACAAATCAATATTCTGTCTTAATACTTGCTCCGACTTTTGTTTGCTTATTCCTAATGTGACTCGTAACGCTTCTAAATTATTGAACCTGATACCTCCTAGAATAGAGATTTTAAGGTGTTTGGTTTCGTAGAGGTAGTGGTTGGGGTTTTGTGTGTTTAAGTTTGATTTTTCCATATTGTTGATAATAATATTTTTGGTTACTTATTATCAACAAAAGTAGAATATAGTTTTTAATTAAAAAAGAACTATTATAAACTTTTTCTTTACCTAATCACTTTTTATGTATATTTTTGTAAACATCTAATACAATTATGCTGTTTTTACTATGACTTTAGGAGATAAAATAACCAACCTACGAAAACAAAAAAACCTTTCCCAAGGTGATTTAGCAGATAAAATTGGGGTATCTAGAGATGCTATAGGAAAGTATGAAAGAAATGATATTATGCCAACTGCTGATAAGGCTAAAAAAATTGCTGATATATTAGGCATAACTTTAGATTTCCTAATGAATGACAAGCCTCAAGATGACACGGTTTTTGATAGTGATGTAATTTACAGAATGGAAGAATTACAAAAATTACCCGAAGCCGAAAAAGAAAAAATAAACGCTATAATTGACGCTTTCATTAGAGACACTAAAGCCAAACAAGCTTTTAGACTTTCATAAAAGAAAAATTTTACCACCATAAACAACAAAAGCAACTTTAGAGGTTGCTTTTGTTGTTTTTATCACTGTTGTGGGCACGATTTACAAAATCGCGCTAACCTTTGCGTTGAGACTCACTTTGTGTTATATCCGAGCGATCGGGGTAAGTAATCTATATTTGCTAAATAGTATTAAATTACTCTTAAAAACGAGGTATTTATAGCTTTTGCAGACAGACTAACATACGCTAGGAAACAGAAAAAACTAAAGCAATCTGATTTAGGAAAAATGGTTGGAACTTCTGGCGACATTATAGGTAAGTATGAACGTGGAGAAAATTCTCCGTCTATTGATATGGCTTCTAAAATTGCTGAAGCTCTCGGAGTTACTATTGATTACCTTGTAAAAGATGGAGTATATGAACAAATAGACAAAGAAACCCTAACTAGATTAAAAGAAATTCAAAACCTTGATGAAGAAACTAAAAAACATATCTTCGCTACCATTGATGCCTTTATTGCCAAAACTAAAATTCAGTCCATCTTAAAATAATCGTTTTATTTCTTTACTACAACCCACAATAAAACACGCCCTAAAGCGTGTTTTGTTTTTTACTCTCTGTTGTGGGCACAGAAAACATTTCTGCGCTAACGTTTGCGTTGAACCAAGATTGCGCATATCACTTTGTGTCATATCCGCGACATCTGGTAACCTTTGCGTTGAGACTCACTTTGTGTTATATCCGATCGATCGGGGGCATATCCGAGCGATCGGGGCTACAAAGCCAAGCAGGCTTACTACCTCATAACAACCCACAAAAAAACACGCTCAAAAGCGTGTTTTGTTTTTTATTTATTATCCCTCAATGTCAGGAGAATTGGAGAAGTAGATTTACTATTGTGGAGCTGGAGCTTCAATGTTTCCAAGTGTGCTTTTTGATCCACAGTCTTTATGGGTCGTTTTATAAATATTTCTCAAAGAATCTGTCCATATTTTTACTATAAAAGATTTTTTCCCTCCACCCCATTTTTCGATAAAGTAAGAACAGTTTGGTTTCAAATTAAAATATTTTATATTCCTTTTTATTCCTCCTTTTGTATATGTGTAATACACAGGGATTTTCTTAAAACTAATCTCTAAAGGAGGTGATTTTTGATTATTATTCCATACTAACATCATTGATTCGTTAATAGGGAAACCTTCTTTTGAAATAGAATCACTTTCAATTGAAATATTTTTTAAAGGACTCTCATTACAACTATAGAGAACTTGTTTTTCAACATCAAAATATATCTGATGAACTGTGTCTGAATTACAAGATATTAATAAAAAAACTAAACTTATAGTGTAAAAATATTTTACCATTTCTTAAAATAATTTATTTTATTCTTTGTAAAAAACTTAATTTAACAACTCTAAAAAAGTTAAACAGTATAGTATTTGTACTTTTATTTTAATCTTTAATTAGTTGCTGTACTTTTATTTCGTTTTTTAAAATCTTTACTAATTTTAGGCTGTTTAAAAGTATTATTTATAAATTTTCTTGATTCTTTTGTTTCAACATCTATATATTTTTTCCACCAAGTATTAATTCTTTTTATTTTAACATCATCAGAATTTTTTTGGTTTTCTAATAGGCTTTTTAATTTATCCTTTCCGTAATAACTATCAACAAAGTTTGCAAAATTTTGAAATATATTTTCTCCTACATCTGCTTCACTTTCTTTTGTAGAATAACTACCATTATGCCAATTTTGTCCTGTAACAACATTTTCTGCATATTGAAATATTGAACTCACTATATGTACTGTATTTCCATATTCTACTTGAGGTATATGCCCTACTTCGTGAGCATTTCTCTTTAAAAAAGTCATTGTATATCTAGGCTCTGTTGCTGAATTTTCATCATAATAATGATAAATATTGGCTTCATCTGAATTTCTACCAGTAGTAAGTGAAGAACCAGGATCACCAAAATCACTAAATTTAACTGTAACATTTTGAATTTGTTCCTTGCTAACCCCTGTAACTAAATTTAGTAAATGAGTAGCAACCCTTGTAAATTTATAGCTTTCAGGTACTTTACATACTTTAATTTGATTATTTATATTCTGTGTAATATAAAGATATGATTTAACTTCTATAACACTTTTTGAATAACCTTTAATAATATTTTTCCAAGGTCTAACAGGGTCTTCACCATCAGTATCATTAAACATTATAGGATTATTTAAGGCGAAATTATATGTGCTTAATGAAGCGAATTTTTTTTTCCATAGGATCAGGCGAAAACCATCTTCCAATTCTCGGGTCTAAAAGTCTTGCTCCAAAATCATAACTATTCCCTTCGCCCTTTAACTCATCATCTTTTTCCTTTCCATTAAACCCGTATCTATACTGATTACTAGCCCCGTGACGGTTTGGAATGAGGGAGCCAAAAGGGTAATACTTTAT
>NZ_PCMX01000085.1 GCF_002530675.1 Flavobacterium columnare NBRC 100251 = ATCC 23463 | reverse complement strand
GAGATTGAAAAAGAGAATCAGGCTATCAAAAAAGCAAAGGAGCAAGCAATAAAATACATTCCAATAACTTTTGAAAATGAAGACACTCCCAAACAACTATTGGCTCGATGTCGTTATATCATTGCCAAGAAACCCAACCAATGGACAGAAACCCAAAAAGTACGAGCCCAAATATTGTTCCAACATTATCCTCTAATACATCAAGCTTATAAACACACCCAAGAGTTTAGAAATATTTATGAATACACCTCAAAAGAAGAGGCTAAACAAAAAATATTGAATTGGATATCCAAAACCAAAGAATTTAAAATGACTGTCTTTAATACCGTTGCCAATAGTTTAAATTATCATTTGGAAACAATTGCAAACTTCTTCGTAAAAAGACATACAAACGCAAATGCTGAATCCTTTAACTCAAAAATAAAACTCTTTAGAGCTAATCAAAGAGGTGTGGTGGATACTAAATTCTTCCTCTTTAGAATGGAGAAACTTTTTGCTTAATCCCCAAAAAATTAATCTGAGCC
>NZ_PCMX01000084.1 GCF_002530675.1 Flavobacterium columnare NBRC 100251 = ATCC 23463 | reverse complement strand
CCAAAAAATTAATCTGAGCCAAGAAAATTTTAAATAAGTCAAAAAACTTTTTTGATTTAAACGTTGAATCAATGGCTGTATTTTGGGTGATATGAGTCCAATCGGTATCTAATAAAACAGAATAATGCGATCAAAACTATTAAAAAGTTGAAATTTCTACTTGTGTTTTTTGACTTAAACTTTTAAATACTAAATCATAAGAATGATTAATGAGATCTAATAACATTTTATCAGAAACATCATTATGGCATTTAATCGTATTCCAATGTTTTTTATTCATGTGATAGCCTGGTAATACGGCATCATACTCAGCACGTAATTGTTCGGCTCTTTCGGGATTACATTTTAAGTTGATAGATGGTGTTTCTTTTTCCCATCCTTGTAAAGAAGTCAAACAAAATATTTTCCCACCTATTTTAAACACCAAGGTGTCTTTGTCAAAAGGGAAATGTTCGGTTACTCCTTTTTTTGATAAGCAAAAATCGTAAAGTTGTTGTATGTCCATTTTTATTTTTTTAAACCCAGATTATACGTTAGACTTTCTGATGAAGATAAAAAGGGCAAATCAAGTAAAAATACATAAAAATTTTTACTACAGCTGTAGTTTTCTCACATTGATGACAAAAAATGGAGTGCTTTTTTAGATTCAAAGTCATTTTTATTTGTAATAAATTTCTAATCCATAATATGAATTAAAAGAAATGAGTTTATAATTTCTGGTTATATCTTATTTACGTTATTATTTTTTCCATCATTCGTTCAGGTGAAGCAAGCTGTTTAAAACCAAATTTTTTATATAAAAAATGAGCATCTCTGGTAGCTAAACGCCAGATTTTTACTTCTTGTAAACTGGATTCCTCTAACAAAGCCTTTATTAAAACTGAAGAGTACCCATTGCCACGATAATCTGGGGCTAGAAAAACATCCATTACATAAGCAAAGACTACATAATCTGTAATAACTCTAGCAAAACCAATTTGTTTTTCATCCAGATACAAACCAAAGCATACGGAAGTATCTATGGTTTTTTGCACTTCTTCTATTGTTCGTGGTGCTGACCAATAAATGTCTTTTAAGAAGTGTTGGATAAACAGAATATCTAATCTAAGTTTGTCGGTTGAAACTTCTAGCATTTTAGGTTATTTAAAAGGATCTTTAGCGTATAAAACTGGTTTACTAGGGCTGGCATCGTTTTCAAAAGAAACGGTTTGTAAATTTAATAAATAGGTTCCATCAACAATTGTGTCGTCAACAAAAATCATTTCAGTAATTGTACAGTCTAAGCGAGCATCTGAATTTAATTGATTACTGTCTTTTACATTCCAAAATGCTTTATGTGCTAAGAGCTTACCCTGATCATTTTCTCTATCTATACTAGGGAGGTCAACTAATAAGTGTTTGATACCTAGTTCACGTAGATAAATAGCAGCCTCTTCTGTTAGATAAGGAGGATTGGTATGCGAATAGTTTTTTGATTTTTTATCAATGGTATTAGGTAAAGTGCGTATTACTAATGCTTGAATGGAGTTGTATGATTTTTCCCATTCGGTTGTAGTAGCCCGTTTATTTTCTAATATTTTTTTTGTAATAACCAAATCGCCTTCTATTTGTTCAGGTTGCACCGTAATTACCTCAGTTACAAAAAAGAATTCTTTTAAACACTGATTGATGCTATAGGTTTGTTTGGTAATATGACCTAAACATTCGGTGTGTGTGCCATGTCCGTGTGGGTTAAAAGAAATAGTATTGAAATTAATTGCACTTCCTTCAGAAACTTTTCCTACCCAGTCTCCGAAACGAACAGGTTCTATTACGGGTTTTTCTATATACCAAGCAATCGGGTTTGTTTCGGTATTGCTTAATGGAATGGAAATATCATAGGGTTTTGATATATCAAAAGTAAGGTGGTTTATTTTTAAAATCATTTTGAGACAATTATCATAAAGAATTCCACAAGCCACACAAAATGGGGTAGACTTTATGTTTTTTTAGTGTCCTTTATGAGGACTCAAATTTAAAAAAAATAAGTCTGAAGCAATCCCATCACAAAAAAATTTCCCCTTTCGAGTAGTTCTTAAAATATTGTTGCTTACCTCTAATTGCTTGTTATTTATAAAAGGTTGTGCATTTTTTATCAAATATTCAAGATAGTTGTTTCCAAACTCTTCTTTAATACGTTCTAAAGAAACCCCCCAAATAGTTCGCAATCCAGTCATGATGTATTCATTGTAACGATCAGTTAATGTGAGAGTTTCTACTTCGCTTGGTAAGATATCTTTTTGTATAGATTTTATGTAAAGAGGATTGTTAGCAATATTCCAACTTCGATTGATCCCATCATAACTATGTGCTGATGGTCCTATTCCAATGTATTTTTGGCCTAACCAGTACGCTGAGTTGTTTTTAGAAAAATAGTTTTCTTTTCCAAAATTAGACAGTTCGTAATGCACAAAACCATTTTTGGCTAGTGTATCAACTAATATTAAAAACTGTTCATGAGCTACTGCTTCATCTATAGATGGAACTTTTCCTGTTTGAATAAACTTTTGTAATGCTGTTTTGGGTTCTACAGTTAGAGCATAACTGGAAATGTGTGAGATTCCTAAATTGAGTAACGTTTGAATATTATTTAGCCACATTTCATTTGTAAGTCCAGGAATACCATAAATTAAATCTACTGAAATATTATCAAAATAATGGGTTGCTAGTTCTAAACATTCTTTTGCTTCATTAGCATTATGTGCTCGATTCATCAGTTGTAAATCTGTTTCACGAAAAGATTGTACACCTATACTTAGCCTATTTATTTTAATATTTGCCCATTCAATTATTGTATTTTGCTTTAAATCGTCAGGATTTGCTTCAAGAGTAATTTCTGGATTATCAACTACCTTGTAGTTTTTGTAAATTTCGTTAATCAAAAAATTTATATCTTCAATTTGTAATATAGAAGGAGTTCCTCCTCCAAAATAAATAGTTTCTACTACCTCATTTTGGAATTCTTTTTTTCGCATAACGATTTCTTTTGCCAATGCTTGTACCATTTCATCTTTTTTCTTTAATGAAGTCGAAAAGTGAAAATCGCAATAATGACAAGCTTGTTTGCAAAAAGGGATGTGAATATAGATACCGCTCATTTTAATGTCTTTCAATCAAACGATTCGTTTTTAGATTACCATATATAATGCTCATTATCAATTTTTTTATGTTTTTCATTTCAAATGAAGAGCATTTAAAAAATCTAATAATTTCAATGTTTTATTAACGCTTTTAAGCTATATAGATTTTGTGTTTAATATACTCATAAAACTTTAAAATAGATTAGGGTGGTTTTTTAAAAGAGGAATATTAAAGGGCTTTTATTTAATTCTTGATTCGTTTTGTTTAATAAAAGCTTCCCATCCACTGTATTGTTGTCCTAATTCGATTCGTCCAGAATTAAAAAAATGGCAAACGGCTGCTGCTAAACCATCCGTAGAATCTAGGTTTTTGGGGAGTTCTTTTAGTTTTAAAAGTTGTTGAAGCATCTTAGCTACTTGTTCTTTACTGGCGTTACCATTTCCTGTAATTGCCATTTTTATTTTTTTAGGTTCATATTCGGTTATAGGGATTTGACGAGATAGACCAGCAGCCATAGCTACTCCTTGTGCACGTCCTAATTTTAGCATTGATTGTACGTTTTTGCCAAAAAAAGGAGCTTCAATAGCAATTTCATCAGGAGTATAAGTATCTATGAGTTCTATAGTGCGTTCAAAAATTTTTTGAAGTTTTATATAATGATTGTCGTATTTACTCAATAATAATTCATTGAGTTGGATAAATTCCATTTTTTTATTGATTACTTTAATCAATCCAAAACCCATAATGGAAGTTCCTGGGTCAATGCCTAAAATTATTCTTTCGTTTGCCAAATTTTTTGTTTCAAGTTTCAAATTTCAAGTTCAAAGTTTTGTTACTTTGCTCCAATGCAAGAAATATTCAACAAAGCTAAACAATTCTTGACACTTCTGCTTAAACTAATGATAGTGGGAGGTGCTTTTTATTTTATATATAAAAAATTGTCAAGTGAATCTGTTATGGATTTTGATCGGTTTAAAAATCAAATCCTCTCGAAACAACCTGGGTATGCCATTGTTTTTATTTTGTTCTTGTCTGTTTTGAACCGTTTTTTTGAAATTTTAAAATGGCAAAATTTGACTCAAGAAATAAAAACTCTTTCCATAGCAGAATCTACTAAACAGGTTTTAGGAGCTTTAACTTTGGCTTTATTTACTCCTAATGGTATAGGAGAATATGCGGGAAAAGCATTGTTTTTCAAAAAGAATCAAGCTAAAAAAGTTATTTTCCTAAATCTGATTTGTAATGGAGTTCAACTGCTTTTAACTGTTTTTTTTGGAGTATTAGGATTGTTGTATTTTAATATTCATTTTCAAATTATAAATTTTAAAGAGGGGTTTATTATTATAGGGATCTTAGTTTTCTTGATTGTAGTTATCATAGTACTAAAAAGAGTCAAGATCGGAAAATATTCAGTTGAAAAACTTATCCATACGATTAATGCGATTCCTAAAAAAAGACATCAAAAAAATATTCTTTTAGGCGTTTTACGTTATTTAACATTTTCGCATCAATATTACTTTCTATTTTTGATGTTTGGAGTTGACTTGCCTTATTTACTTTTAATGAGTGTAATTGCATCGGTCTATTTTTTAGCATCGTCATTGCCCTCTTTTCAATTTTTAGATTTTGCAATAAAAGGAAGTGTTGCTGTTTTTTTCTTTGGGTTATTAAAGGTTAACGAATGGGTTGTGCTTTTTATTAGTACTTTAATGTGGGGATTAAATACTGTTTTGCCTGTAATTATAGGAAGTTATTTTGTGCTAAATTTTAAATTAGTAAAACCACAAATAGAAGAATAAAAATGGAAGTTTTTATATTGATTGTTTATTTAGTTTTAATCGGATATAGTGTCAATATTCTTTGGTTATGTATAGGTTTTACCAAGGTTAGAATTTTTTCGTACAAGGAAGTTTATCCTACAACTAAATTTTCAATAATTGTTCCTTTTCGAAATGAAAATAAAAATTTACCTAATTTGTTGGCTTCTTTTGAAAGATTAAATTATCCCAGCCATTTATTTGAAGTAATTTTGGTAGATGATGATTCTGATGATCGATTTGAAATTCCAGATTCCAGATTCCAGATTACTCTAATGAATACTATTAGAAAAACGAATTCTCCCAAGAAAGATGCTATTAATAGTGCTATTCCAATCGTACAAAACAATTGGGTTATAACTACGGATGCTGATTGTACAGTAAATAAAAAATGGTTGAGTATTTATGATGCTTTTATTCAGGAAAAGACACCTAAAATGGTAGCTTCTGGAGTGTTATTTAGTCCTGTTAAGAGTTTTTTACAAAATTTTCAGTTTTTAGATTTGTTAAGTTTACAAGGAACCACTATAGGAAGCTTTGGTAATTGTCAAGCCTTTATGTGTAATGGAGCTAATCTTTGTTATCAAAAAACTTTTTTTGAGGAATTAAGAGGATTTGAAGGTAATGACGAGATAGCTAGTGGAGATGATGTTTTTTTGCTTCAAAAAGCCGTTCAAAAAGATCCTAAAAAGGTCTATTTTCTTAAAAATACATTGGCAACAGTTTGTACAAAACCTGAAAATTCATTTAAAAAACTCTTGAATCAACGAGTTAGATGGGCGAGTAAGATAGCTAATTATCAATCTATTTATAGTAAGCAATTGGGGCTTTTTGTTTTTTTAATGAATTTTTCTTTGATATTACTTGCTTGTGGTTTTCTTTTCCTAAATTTTGAAGGACAACTCTTGCTTATGGTCTTTGCTATCAAATTTTTGGTTGATTATATTCTTTTTAGAATGTCTTCTGAGTACTTTGGAAAATCATTAAAATATTTAATTCTTTCAACTATTTTATATGCTTTTTTTAGCTCATTCGTTGTAATTTATTCTTTATTTGGTAAATACGATTGGAAAGGCAGAACTTTTATGAAATGAAAAATTATTTGATTTTAATTGGAATGAAAAATTCTGATTTTACTTTCATTCCTCTTTTAATTGCTGGTTCAATAGTCGGGAAATTAATTAATTTAGAACGTAAAATACTATCTGTATATTCAGGATCAAGCGCGCTAGAAGGGAGAATCGTTGAAAAATCTACTTTTGAATCAGGATGAATTATAATTCTTATTTTTAAAGAGTCTAGTCTAGGTAATAATTTTCTAACGGTGTCTGTTGCTATTTTTTCATAAATATTCTTTGTCAATACTTGAAAAAAACATTCTTTCTTTAATTCTTTATCAGTTATAGATTCACATTCCGTTATAGAAGGATACTCATCTACGGTATTCCAATTTATTTTACTTAATTCTTTTTTTAAAAGATCCTCTTTGTTAGGTTCTTTTTTTTCGAAGTATTGACAGCTTACTACAGAAAAAAAAGCGATCAATAAGAGTAAGTTACTTTTTATTAGTTTCATTGTGTTAATTTTTTTTAATATTTATATTT
Organism: Flavobacterium columnare NBRC 100251 = ATCC 23463; assembly: GCF_002530675.1. Classification (GTDB taxonomy): domain Bacteria; phylum Bacteroidota; class Bacteroidia; order Flavobacteriales; family Flavobacteriaceae; genus Flavobacterium; species Flavobacterium columnare. Next base: position 10,330 of record NZ_PCMX01000084.1, on the reverse strand, counting down.
ATAAGACAAAAGTAACAAAATATTCTATGGATTTAGTATTGGTAATTATTGGTTTTTTGTGCATTTTAATAGGAATAATAGGTAGTGTTTTACCAGCTCTACCAGGACCTGGTTTGAGTTGGGTAGGGATGTTACTCTTGTATCTTACCAAGACCATTCCTAATAATTATTGGTTTTTAGGCACCACATTATTCATTACTATAGTGATCATAGTTCTTGATTATTTTATTCCAGCGCAGGGAACTAAGCGTTTAGGGGGCTCTAAATATGGTGTGTGGGGAACTAATATAGGGTTAATTATTGGTCTTTTTATGCCTCCTATTGGTTTTTTGATAGGCCCTTTTTTGGGGGCTTATTTAGGGGAATTGTATTTTGAGAATCAAAATCACTCAAGAGCATTTAAAGCAGCCTTAGGAGCATTTATAGGTTTTCTTACTTCTACTGTAATAAAATTAATTGTTTGTGTGGCTTATTTAGGATGGTTTATTTATCTTTTTTGGATTTATAAAAAACAGTTAGTGTTATAAAAAATAATAACAATTATTTTGTTTTATAAGTGTGAAGAAACTCGTCTTAATCTTTAAAAGTCGTTCTGATGTAGTATACGTTTTGTGTCCTCGTATAATTTAGTACTAAAAAGAATAATCGGATAGTCTTATTGTATTAAATTCTTTTAACGGATTGTATTTTAAAAATTATTTACCATTAAATGTTGTCATGGCGTTTTCTAGTCCTGCCAAAACAAAAGATTCAATAGCAGCAATAGACTGTTCTAAACGTTCTGTTAATTTTGCTTTTTCTATTTCGTCCCATTCACCTAATACATAATCCACTTGTTTTCCTTTTTTGAAATCATCGCTTATTCCAAAACGAAATCTTGGGTAATCTGTTGAGTTAAGCAATAATTGTATGTTTTTTAATCCATTATGTCCACCATCACTACCTTTCGGTTTAATGCGTAGAGTTCCAAAAGGTAAATTTAAGTCATCTGTAATTACAAGTATATTTTCTTTGTTAATTTTTTCTTTATCCATCCAATATTGAACGGCTTTGCCACTTAAGTTCATATAGGTATTTGGTTTTAGTAAAAATAAGGTTTTTCCCTTTAATTTTATTTCTGCCATTGCGCCCAGTTTTACGGTAGTAAACTCAGCGTTGTGTTTTTTAGCTAAAAAATCAACGACTTTAAAACCTATGTTATGACGGGTGTTAATATATTCTGCACCTATGTTGCCTAAGCCTATTATTAAAAATTTTTTCATCGGATAATGCCTAACTATATTTATTTGTAAAAAAGGGGGATGACTAATAAAAAAGTGCCCACAATTGTGAGCACTTTTGCAAAATATTTTAAGAAAATTATTTTTTCTTTCCTTTTGCTCCTTTTTCTGCTTTTGCAGCCTCTTGAGCAGCTTTCATTGCAGCACGTGAAATTCTTACTTGACATACTACAGTATTGTCTGGGTGTAAAAATTTGTAAGTATCTGTATAAAGTTTAGTAATATATAATTTATTACCCATTTCTAATTCAGAAATGTCTGTTTCGATAAAGTCAGGTAAATTAGCTGGTAAAGCTTTAACTTTTAATTTACGTTGGTTAAGACGTAATACACCACCAGCCATAACACCTTTAGAGTTACCAACAATCTTCACAGGAATTTCCATAGTAACTTCTTTGTTTTCAAATAATTGATAGAAGTCAATATGTAAAACTTTATCTGTTACTGGGTGGAACTGGATGTCTTGTAATACAGCATTAAAAGTTTTTCCATTCTCTAACTCAATCACAACTGTGTGAGCATTAGGAGTGTAAACCAAGTTTTTAAACGCTTTTTCTTCAGCTGCGAAGTGTACTGGTTGATCTCCTCCGTATAACACGCAAGGAACCATTCCAGCATTACGTAAGGCTTTAGTAGATACTTTACCCACGCTTTCTCTTTCAGATCCTTTAATTGTAATTGATTTCATTTAAAAAAATATAAAAATTAATAATATAATTTACATAATAAATTTGCTGCTTATTGAATTGTTGTAATGTACCATGCGCATTACATCAGCAAACAATTCAGCACAACTTACGACTCTTATTTTTGTTGATTCTCTTTTAAGCGGTATCGAATCCGTTACGATCAACTCTGTTAGGCTTGAGTTTTCTATTTTATCTATTGCATTGCCAGACAAAATAGCATGAGTACAAATAGCACGTACACTCAAAGCTCCTTTTTCTAGCATTAGATCAGCCGCTTTGGCAAGTGTACCTCCTGTATCGACCATGTCATCAACAAGAATTACATTTCGCCCTTTTACTTCACCTATCAACTCCATTGATTCAATCACATTCGCTGCTTTTCTTTGCTTATAGCAAATTACTACATCTGAACTTAGAAACTTAGAGTAAGCATAAGCTCTTTTTGACCCTCCCATATCGGGAGATGCTATTGTTAAATTTTCTAAACCTAATGATTGAACATACGGTAAGAAAATTGTAGAAGCAAATAAATGATCTACTGGTTTTTCGAAGAAACCTTGAATCTGATCAGCATGTAAATCCATTGTCATGATCCGCGTAGCTCCTGCACTTTCAAGCAATTTTGCTACCAATTTGGCTCCTATGGGAACTCTTGGTTTGTCTTTTCGATCTTGTCGAGCCCAACCAAAATAAGGAATTACTGCTGTTATGTGTCTTGCTGAAGCCCTTTTAGCGGCATCAATCATTAGTAAGAGTTCCATTAAATTGTCTGAACTCGGAAATGTAGAACACACAATGAACACTCGTAATCCTCTTATTGATTCCTCAAAAGAAGGCTGAAATTCACCATCACTATAATGTGAGAACGTTACTTTTCCTAGCTCTACACCGTATTTCTTGGCGATTTTCTCGGCTAAGAATACACTTTTCGAAGAAGCAAATATTTTTGCTTCCGGCTCTAAATGTGGCATTAGGTTATTTTTTTTATATCAATTAAACTATTTTTTTTGAAGCTTTTTAAAGAAACAAAAATAACAATTCATTTGATTGTAGTTAGTTATGTGTTGTGTTGCTTTTAACGCGTTGCAAATTTAGAAATTAAAATCAACTTGAAAACATATTTTTTAATATTTTTTTATGATTATTAATTTTTTTTTCTACATTTGCACTCACAATTCAGCAACGCCCGGATGGCGGAATTGGTAGACGCGCACGACTCAAACTCGTGTTCTACGGAGTGTGGGTTCGATTCCCACTCCGGGTACTGGCTAAAAATGACTCTAAAAGAGGCTGTCCTTGTTTTTTGGATAGCCTCTTTTTATTTGAAAAAAACACTCGATTTCAAGGATCAAGAACAAAAGGGATCAAGTCAAAAGCTTGTGAATTTTGTTAAATTTATATCTATTTATGTGTTGTATATGAGTGATTTATAAATATTTCAATCTATTTGGTCTTTTTTAAGCCGGATTACACATTAGAATTTATTACAGATAAAAAATGATTTTTAATCTGAAAGAGCAATCCATTTTTTTGTCTTAAACGTAGCAAAACTATATCCGTGGGGAAACAAAAATTGTGTGTTTCCCTTTTTACTCTTTTTCTCTTCATCAGAAAGTTTAATACCATTTAAGCTTAAAATATACTGGATTAAAAAGTAAAGTTCTCAATACGCTTTTTTTAAACAACTCGAACAGATGGTTGAGTTATATAATTGAAATCATCGTTAGTTCGAGCGCGAAGCGCATCGAGAACCAGCGCTAATTTTTGTTGCTTTTATAGATGTACTATTTTTAAAAAGAAAATTCAAAGTTTAAATGGTATAACACGTAATTTGGGTTTGAAATTTTAAATAGGATCAAAATTATATCAAATAAGGAATGATCTATATGTTAATTTTATAAAGGAATTATTCTTTTGGTTAAAAAGAATAATTCAATCCGATTCCAATTAATTGTTTAAATTGTATCTTAGGTCCAGAAGTGATTAATTGGCCGTTTGTTTCGTTTTTAGTTTTGACATCATCATCATATAATAAATTTGTGTTAACGTTTGCGGAAACGTATTTGTTTACGATAAAGTCAAATTGTAATAGCCAGTTTATGTCTATATTACCAAAATTGTTTAAATAGTCCGTGTAAAGAGTTACTCTGTTTTCTAGATAAATATTTTGGTATATTTCATCTTTGTGAAAAGTTGTTATGAGTGTCCCGATTTCATTTCGGTATTTTTTTCCTTTCTCTACCCCAAAAGCACCTTCGTTTGCTAATTCAGTATTAAATACGAAAGTAGATTTTTGAGTTAGAGGAGATAGGTATATTTTAAGGTTTTGTTCTTTATTAATATATTCCGTACCAATGCCAATAAATAGATAGGCTGGAGCAAAGAAACTAGAAATAGGTTTCTCAAAATTAGGATGTTTATAGCCGTTTGTAAATTGGGTGTTGAAATTTAATTTAGCTGAATAATGCCAGTCAGATATTGTGTCTTTTTTAAAACCAAAAGTTGAATTGAACAGAAAGACATCTTCTGTTTTTCTTATTTCATAACCGTCTTGTTTGTTTATGCCATAACGAAATAATAGCTCGTTGTGCCATTTTATATTTTTATGTTGAAAAATTCTTTTAAAGTCTCCTTTGAGTAAGCCAGAGACAGAGTTGTTTCCTCCAGCATTCCAGTTAATAAAGCTTATTTGATTGATTTCTAAAGATACTTTGTTTTGTTGTTTCCAGTGTGTGATGGTGTCAGGAAGGGTGGTTGTGATTTTTTGAGGATAAGCTTTTAAAAGGTAAAATAAAAATAAAATAAGTAGGGGATTATTTTTCATTTTATTAAGAGATAAAAAAAACGTCTCATTAGAGACGTTATTGGTTTTTGGTTTTGGTTAATTTAGTGGAGAATATCGGAGTCGAACCGATGACCTCCTGCGTGCAAGGCAGGCGCTCTAGCCAGCTGAGCTAATCCCCCAACATTTTTCAAATGTATTAGTTTTTTTCTTTTTTTTAAAAATATTTTTTAAAAAAGTTAAAGTTCTGGTGGAGAATACCGGAGTCGAACCGGTTGCCTCTACGCTGCCAGCGTAGCGCTCTAGCCAAATGAGCTAATCCCCCAAAATTTTTCCAAATTTAATATATTTCTCGAAATATCTTTATTTTTGTGAAAAAAAATATGTCTTTAGATATTATAATAAAAATAACGGATAGAGAAGGTGTGGTTCATGAAGTGCAAGCGCCAACGGATATGAATATGAATATTATGGAGTTGGTTCGCGTGTATGAATTGGCACCAGAAGGGACTATTGGTATTTGCGGTGGAATGGCTATGTGTGCTTCTTGTCAATGTTATGTGTTAAATGATGTTGAATTGCCTGAAAAGAATCCCGATGAAGATGCAATGCTTTGGGAAGCCTTGAATGTAAAAGAAAACAGTCGTTTAGGTTGTCAGATTTTAATAACTCCTGAAATAGATGGACTGGCAATAGAGTTAGCTCCAACTGAGTAACTATAACTGCCCGAAAAGGAACTGTTGTATCAAAATGATAAAATATAAGTTGTGAATACTTTTCGGGCAGTTATAGGTGTTACGAAATAGAATCAATTGCTTTCTCGATAGCGTTCCATAGGATGATTCTTTTTTCTAAGGCTTCAATTGCTATTTTTTCCATGTCATTCCATTTTTCCTCATTGTCATTTGCTAAATACTCAATCATCTTCATTGCCATAGGACCGTGTTCATCTGCATCAAGTTCTATATGGCGTTCGAAATAGTAAATCAATTTTGAAAAATCTTTTTCGGGGAATGATTCTTTAAAATTTTTTAAGATAGCTGTAAACATACTAGGTATTAGATCTTCTCTTCCAAAAGTAAAAGCACTTGCAATTTCATGAGCTTGTCCTTTTTCAATAACTTTAAAAGTAAAAGATAAAAATTCTTTTATGCCTTTTCCAAGCTCAGATTGATTAATACTTTCAAAAATATTTTGAGTTTCTTCTATGTTTTTTAAAAAATATTTGATTTCGTTTGTAGAGGCACCACAGTCTTGCATGGCTTCTAAATACATTTCGTAGTGACTTAGGCGTTTTCCGTCTAAAGCTAAGTCTGATTCCTCTGCCAGAACAATTTCATTTATTAAATAGCGAGTTTCAGGGTTCGGAGAAGCTTTCCAAGGCGTGCTGGTGCATGTCAACCGGTTTTGTAAAGCTTTTAATAAAGACATGAAATCCCAAACAGCATATATGTGGTGTTCAAGGAAAATGTTAAGTGATTCTAATGTTTTTATTTTTGAGTATAAAGGATGGTTTAATAAGATATCCTTTTTGGTTTGGATATTTTTATGGATAGATTCGATGCTCATTATTTTAATAAATTTCAGCAAAAATAATAAATGCCTCTTTAAACGGAGAGGCATTTGTATCATTTTTATTTATTTGTATATTATTTAAAAGCGGGAAATCCTGTTATATCCATGCCTGTAATTAATAAATGAATATCATGAGTTCCTTCGTAGGTTACTACAGACTCTAAGTTCATCATGTGTCGCATGATTGAATATTCGCCTGTAATTCCCATGCCACCTAGCATTTGACGTGCGTCACGAGCTATAGTAAGAGCCATGTCTACATTGTTTCTTTTAGCCATAGATATTTGTGCTGAAGTAGCTCTTCCCTCATTGCGTAATACGCCTAATCTCCACGTTAAAAGTTGTGCTTTTGTGATTTCAGTAATCATTTCGGCTAATTTTTTTTGCTGTAATTGTGTAGCTCCAATTGGTTTGTCAAATTGAATACGTTCTTTAGAGTAGCGCAAAGCTGTGTCGTAACAATCCATAGCGGCACCAATTGCCCCCCATGCAATCCCATAACGTGCTGAATCAAGACACCCGAGAGGAGCTCCTAATCCAGATTTGCCTGGTAATAAATTTTCTTTAGGAACTTTTACATTGTCAAATATAAGTTCGCCTGTTGCAGAAGCGCGTAGAGACCATTTGTTATGTGTTTCAGGTGTGCTAAAACCTTCCATCCCGCGTTCTACAATCAATCCATGAATACGGCCTTCTTCATTTTTTGCCCAAACCACAGCAATTTGTGCAAATGGAGCGTTAGAAATCCACATTTTAGCACCATTTAAAAGATAGTGATCCCCCATGTCCTTAAAATTAGTTACCATACCGCCTGGATTTGAACCATGATCAGGTTCTGTTAATCCAAAGCATCCCATCCATTCACCAGTGGCTAATTTGGGTAAATATTTTTGGCGTTGCTCTTCTGAACCATATTTCCAAATAGGGTACATTACTAATGAAGATTGTACAGATGAAGTAGAACGTACGCCAGAATCTCCCCTTTCAATTTCCTGCATTATCAAACCGTACGAGATCTGATCCAATCCAGCTCCTCCATATTCAGCAGGGATGTAAGGACCAAACCCACCTATTTCACCTAGTCCTTTAATGATTTGAGTAGGGAATTCAGCACGTTGTGCGTATTCTTCAATTATAGGGGATATTTCTTTTTTTACCCATGTACGAGCCGCATCACGTACTAATTTATGTTCTTCCGTTAGTAGATCATCTAATTGATAGTAATCAGGTGATTGAAATAAATCTGGTTTCATGTGGTTTGTTTTTATTGTGAAAAATAAAGATGATAAAATTAGTTATTAGATCGTGTTTTAAAAATACACGATCTAACAAAATTAGATAAAGATTTTTATCTAGCAACTGATAAATGTTATGAATAAGATAAAAAATATTTTAGAATAAACTAGAAGTAGGAGTTGGACTTAATAATGTAGCCTTAAAATCTTTGGGTTTTATAGGTTTTTTGTTTGTTGAATTTTAAAATGTTTTTTTTAATTTTAATTGTAAACCAATGGAGGGTTGTTTTCTTAAAAAGATAGAAGAACGGATAGAACGATTAAAAGCTAAAAAATGTTTTTGTGAAATCATAGACTGTGTTTCTGTAGAAGGAAAATAGGGTCTTGATGTTTTAAAAGACTAGTAAAAAACGAATTAAAGATTGTTATTTAATAAGTTTTTAGTTACTCTACTGCCTGCGATAAAAGAGGCCATAAAACCTAAAATCATGATCGTTCCAAAGACGATGATGATATTTGTTGTTTCTATTTTAACAGGGTAGGGTAGAGAATCGGTTATTGTTATTAAGCTAAATTGGTCTTGGATAAAGATTAAAATAAGGCCTAGACTAATACCTAATACCCCTCCTATGAAAGTTATTAAGCATCCTTGTAGTAAAAAGATTAGTTGAATGTTTTTTATAGTAACCCCTAGGTTTAGAAGTGTTTTTAAATTGTTTTTCTTTTCAAGAATCATCATGATGATAGCACCCGCTAAGGTGAAAAGAGTCATGATGATTACTAAGGTAAAAATGAGGTAAATAGCTGTATTTTCAGTATTTAGCATTTTGTGTAAACTATCATTAAGTTGTGTTCTGTTTTTTATAACTACTGTGTTGTCAAAAATTTTAGTCAAATTTTTAATAATGATATCTTCACTGGCTAGACTATCTATTTTTATTTCTATAGCGGATACCTGATTTGGTTTGTATTCCAATAGGTCTTGTGTTAATCGAAGATCTGTGTAGACATACTTTGCGTCTAGATCGTCGTTAATAGAATAAATTCCTACTGGTATTAGATTCGATTTGTTAAAGGCAGTTTCTGGATTTGTAATAGCTCCCTTACCAGGTCTAGGAACGTAAATTTCAAGAATATTGTTTAAATCAAAAAGGTTTAATGATAATTTATTGGCAATAACGTTTCCAATAACAACTTGAGGTGTTTCGGGTATTAACCACTGTCCTTGATAGATAGCCTTTTGTATTTTGTTGACTTGGTTGAATTGATTGTCTATACCTTTAATTTCGGCTACATGCTCTTTTCCTTTATACATGAAAAGAACCTTTTCCTCAATTACATTACTATAAAATTTAATTCCTTTTGAATTTTTGAATTTATTAAATTGTTGGGGGGTAATTGTGATAGTTTTTCCTTTTTTAGGAAAGATTTTTAAATCGGGATCAAAATTATTACTAAAAGATAAGCTGAAATCCTTCAATCCGCTAAAAACAGAAAGAACAACAAACAAAGACATAGAGCCGATGATTATTCCTACTGAGGCTATCCGGCTAATAATGTTTATTGCATTATTCTTACTAGCGGTGCGTAAATATCGTTGTGCTATGTAAAAAGGAAAGTGCAATTGCTTAGGATTTCTTTCTTTTATCTAATAAATTAGGGTTTTCTATTGGGTTGTCTTTCCCTGATAATGCGTGATCTATTTTTTCAATATAATCCAAACTGTCATCAATATAAAAAAGTAGACTAGGAACTCTACGTAATTGTAATTTTACACGTTGTGCTAAATCATGTTTAATAAGAGGTGTGTTGGATCTTACGGCTTCTAGTATTTCTTCTGCTTTTTCTTGTGGGAAAATGCTAAGAAAAACCTTTGCAATTGATAAATCACTAGTAACACTTACTTTTGAAACAGATATAACAAGATTTGAAATTCCGTTTTTACGTACTTCTCCTTGTAAGATATCTACTAAATCTTTTTGTAAAACGTTTCCTATTTTTTTCTGTCTATTAGTCTCCATGTTGCAAACATACAATTTTTTGTAATTAGTGTTGCTATTTTGAGTTTGTCAAATGATATATTTGTCTAAATAAAAAAAATAAGAATGAGAAAAATTGAACACATAGGAATTGCTGTGAAAAATTTAGAAGAGTCTAATGAAGTTTTTGAATTGCTTTTTGGGAAACCTGCCTATAAAGAAGAATTTGTAGAAAGCGAAGGAGTTAAAACTTCTTTTTTTATGAATGGGCCTAATAAAATAGAGTTGCTTCAAGCCACAAATCCAGAGAGTCCTATTGCAAAATTCATTGAAAAGAAGGGAGAAGGGATCCATCATATAGCTTTTGATGTAGAAAATATAGAAGAAGAAATAAAAAGATTAAAAAAAAATGGCTTCATCGTATTGAATGAAATTCCTAAGAAAGGTGCTGATAATAAGTTAGTTGCTTTCTTGCATCCTAAGAGTACTAATGGTGTATTAATTGAATTGTGTCAAGAAATGTCTAAATAATTTTGTAGAATTAAAAAAATGTCTTAATATTGCAACCGCAAACAGAGAATAACTCTGAGCGTCTAAAGAGATTTACTTAGTAAATTGGTCCTATAGCTCAGTTGGTTAGAGCACCTGACTCATAATCAGGTGGTCCCTGGTTCGAGCCCAGGTGGGACCACAAGTAAAATCAAAGCCTTACAGTAATGTGAGGCTTTTTTTATTTTCTCAGGTTAAAGATTCCTTTGGATCAAGTCTAAAACGGGATCAAGTCTAAAAC
>NZ_PCMX01000083.1 GCF_002530675.1 Flavobacterium columnare NBRC 100251 = ATCC 23463 | reverse complement strand
TAAAAAAATAATAGAATCCCGAGTAAATCGGGATTTTTTAGTTAGGATATTTTCTATTTTAGCAAAAAGAAAAAGATCCAGTGGTATTTAGAGATTTAAAGTAACATGAATACCGATTGAGTTAAATCAATATTCAAATTTTAAACATCATTAGATTTTTAGCACTTATCTCTAAAATCAAGACACAAAACATAATAACCTTTTACTATATAACACAAAAAATAGACAAAATACATAATTTTATGAAAATTCTCATTAATAAATTTGAAACAAAACACAATACAGCTCCTTTTAATTCAATAAAAATGGAAGATTACAAACCTGCCATAAAAGAAGGAATTGAACTAGCAAAAAAAGAAATCAATACAATTATTACCAATCCTGAAACTCCTACTTTTGAAAACACCATTGAAGCTTTAGAGTTTTCTGGACAAACACTCGACAGAATTACTAGTATCTTTTTTAATTTGAATTCTGCCGAAACTTCTGAAGAAATGCAAAAAATAGCACAAGAAGTATCCCCTCTTTTAACAGAGTTTGGTAATGACATTACTCTAAATACAGATTTATTTAATCGCATCAAAAAAATTTATGAACAAAAAAACACTTTAGTACTAACTACAGAACAAAGCACTTTATTAGATAAAAAATACAAGAGTTTTACACGTAACGGGGCTTTACTCTCTGAAGAGAAAAAAGCACGCTTACGTGAAATTGACACTGAATTGGCTAAACTAAAACTAGTTTTCGGGGAAAATGCTTTGGCTGAAACCAATAATTATGAACTCCACATCACTAACACAGAGGACTTAAAAGGACTTCCCGAAGACACTATTGAAACGGCTCTGGCATTAGCTAAAAGTAAAAATAAAGAAGGCTGGCTTTTTACTCTAAATATGCCAAGCTACTTACCTTTTGTTACTTATGCTGAGAATAGAGAATTACGCACAGAATTAACAATAGCCTATGGCAAAAAATGCTTTCAGGACAATGAATACAATAATGAAGCTATTGTAATTAAAATTGCAAATCTAAGACATGAGCGAGCGAATCTGTTAGGCTATAAAACGCATGCTCATTTTGTCCTTGAAGAACGCATGGCACAAACCCCTGAAAAAGTAAAATCATTCTTGAATGACTTATTAACCAAAGCAAAACCTGCCGCGGAAAAAGAATTTAATCAATTAGCATCCTTTGCTAAAAAAATTGACTCAGTAGAAAAATTACAAAAATGGGATGGTGCTTATTATGCTGAAAAGTTAAGACAAGAACTTTTCAACTTAGATGACGAAAAATTAAAACCCTATTTTGAACTTCAAAATGTACAAGCAGGTGCTTTTGAAATTGCGAATCGATTATTTGGATTAACTTTTACCGAAGTCTTTGATATTGACAAATACCATGATGAAGTTCATACTTTTGAAGTTACAGATGAAAAAGGGGACTTAGTCGCTGTTTTCTATTCTGATTATTTTCCTAGAGAAGGAAAACGAAATGGAGCATGGATGACCTCTTTTAAACACCAATATATTCAAAATGGAGTAAACGAACGTCCTCATGTTTCCATTGTGTGCAATTTCACTAAACCTACCCCTACCAAGCCTTCATTGCTCACTTTTCAAGAAGTAACTACCCTATTTCACGAATTTGGACATGCTTTACATGGCATGTTAGCAAACACAACTTACCCAAGTCTGTCAGGAACCTCTGTTTATTGGGACTTTGTGGAATTACCAAGTCAAGTAATGGAAAATTGGTGTTATGAACCAGAAGCCTTGGCTCTCTTTGCGAAACATTATGAAACTGGAGAAGTGATCCCACAGGAATATGTAGATAAAATTAAAGAAAGTGCAAGCTTTTTGGAAGGAATGGCAACATTACGACAATTGAGTTTCGGTCTTCTAGATATGGATTTCCACGGGCAAAATCCATCTGAAATCAAGTCCGTAAAAGAATTTGAAAAACAATCTATGGCAAATACAATGCTGTATCCTGATGTAGCAGAAAACTGTATGAGTGTTTCTTTCTCTCATATTTTTCAAGGTGGCTATTCATCAGGATATTACAGTTATAAATGGGCAGAAGTCCTAGATGCCGATGCTTTTGCTTATTTCCAAGAAAATGGTATTTTCAACAAAGAAGTAGCGGATAAATTTAAAAACTATGTTTTATCACAAGGAGGTACAGATCATCCTATGACGTTATACAAAAAATTTAGAGGTCAAGAACCTAAACCCGAAGCTTTGTTGAAGAGAGCGGGACTTTTATAATTTAACACGCAATGATCTTCAAAAAATATAAAAAAATAGCGTTTTACAGTTTTACGCTATTTACGGTAGCTATTCTGACAGTAAACCTATATATCAAATCAATTACTGAAAAAAATATTTACAAATCTGAAAGAAACATCCCCACCACTAAAGTGGGGATTATTTTCGGTGCTGGAATAAATGGTAATAATCCAAGTAAATATTTAAAAGACCGATTAGATGCAGGCATACATCTTTACAATGCAAACAAAATACAAAAAATTTTACTCTCTGGTGACAATGGAAGAGAAGAATATGACGAACTAACTGTCATGAAAAATTATTGCTATCAGCACGGGGTGGATACAACAAAAATTTATATTGATTATGCGGGTTTCGATAGCTATTCGACTTTGTATAGAGCGAAAAAAATATTTTCAATAAGAAATGCTGTCCTAATATCTCAGGAATACCATCTAAACAGAGCTATTTATATTGGTAACCAAATTGGAATTAATTCCATAGGTTACTCTGCCAATAAAGGTCTGTACAAAGGATACAAATATGTTTGCTTTAGAGAATATTTTTCAAAATTCAAAGCATTTATAGACGTGTTACGAAATAGAAAACCTAAATTCTTAGGAACTCAAATACCTATAGATGGCGTTTCAAATTATAGCAAAGAAGATAAGAGGTAACTTTTAAAATTGCCTCTTAAAATAAACTTTCATTTTTTTTTGAAAGTTTAAAAACATTTTTATACCTTTGGGGTATGGAATTCAAAGAAGCAAAAAATAAGTTTGTACAAACCTGGGGGGCGTTAGGTTCTCAGTGGGGTATCAACAAAACCATGGCACAAATTCACGCCTTGTTGATGGTATCTAACGAAGCTGTTTCTATGGAAGACATTATGGAAGAGCTACAAATTTCTCGTGGAAATGCTAGTATGAATTTACGTGCCTTGATGGATTGGGGCATTGTATACAAAGAATACAAAGCAGGTGAAAGACGTGAGTTTTTTACTGCCGAAAAAGATTTAGATGAATTAGCGGTAAAAATATCACGTGAACGAAGCAAAAGAGAAATTAAACCCGCTTTGAAAGTACTCAAAGAAGTGTCTTCAATTGACGCAAATACATCAGCTGAAGAAAAACATTTTGTAGATCAAACCACAAAACTATATGACTTTGTTCTTAAAGCTGATAATGTTTTGGACAAAATCACAGAATACAAAGACAATTGGTTGGCTCAATTGTTAGTTAAATTTATGAAGTAAAAAAATTTAATCAAAACTTTCATTTTTTTCTGAAAGTTTAAAAAAAACAATAACACTATGAACTTCTTAACCGCGCAATGGAAAAACTTGGTAATGGCAAATTATATTGTCCAACCAGATGTCTTACAAAAATACCTTCCAGCTGGCACCGAATTGGATTGTTTTAACGGGAACTGCTATGTGAGTTTGGTTGGATTTATGTTTGAAGAGACTAAAGTTTTAGGACTTAAAATTCCTAATCATACCCATTTTGAAGAAGTAAATCTTAGATTTTATGTAAAACGCTTTGAAAACGGCGAATGGAGACGTGGTGTGGTTTTTATCAAAGAAATTGTTCCGAAAAGCGCCATTACTTTTGTTGCTAACACCTTATATAAAGAACATTATGAAACCCAAATTATGAATCATCATATAAAATTAGAAGCTGAGATTTTACATGTATGCTATACCTGGAATCAAAAAAATAGCACTAACAAAATTGAAGTAAATGCTTATGATTTCTTGTCTCCATTAGATCCAAACAGCGAAGCTGAATTTATTATGGAGCATTATTATGGTTACACCAAATATGCTATAAACACTACTTACGAATACGAAGTACAACATCCTAAATGGGAACAATATACCATCAAGAACTACACCATTGGAGTAGATTTTGAAAAAAATTACGGAAAGGAGTTTCGCTTTTTAAATACAATGAAACCAAGTTCTGTCTATCTAGCCAAAGGTTCTGCAATTACCGTAAAAAACAAAAGAAAAATGAATATTTATGATCCCTTTTAATTATAATCTGATTGGTTATACCTTTTTTTTAATCATAATCATTTTTATCATAGTTTTCGTAGGCAAAATATGTTACAAAAACGGAAATCTGTATGTCAACGAATTAATTCCTAACCACGCTAATTTATGTATACAAATAAACAAAACACTTTTAGTTGGCTACTATCTTGTAAACATAGGGTACAGTGCCATGACACTTATTGGGTGGAATGAAATTATAACCATCCAACAACTCATAGAAACACTTGCCCTAAAAATTGCAACCATTGTCTTTATACTATCCTTCTTACACTATTCAAATCTTTATATACTAACAAATTACGTTCAAAAATTAATTAAATAAATCATTATGGAAACTTCAAAAATTTTAATCGGTTATGCCATCTATTTACCAATTGTAATTGTCTTAACTTTTTATGTATCTAAAACATTATTCAAAAATGGTAAGACCTTTATGCTCGATATTTTTAGAGGCAGAGAAGAAATTGCTACTGCCACTAACAAGCTATTTGAAACAGGTTTTTATCTCCTTAATTTAGGGTATGCTTTAATGATCCTTGAAATCAATCTTTACAAAAACACCTATCAAGAACTCATTGAAGAATTAAGCTATCAAATAGGAGGATTTTCAATTTATTTGGGTGTGATGATGTTCTTCAATCTGTACCTGTTTTTTAGAGGAAAAAGAAAATCGAAAGAAGCAAGTTTGAATAATCCAATAACAGCATAAAAAAGCGCCTATCAGATAATTTGCCTGACAGGCAAAACAATATAATTATGAAAAAATTAGTCATTGCCGCCGGCACAGGATTTTTAGGAAAGGTCATTATAGATTATTTCCAACAAAAATGTACAGAAATCATCGTCTTAACTAGAGGAAAATCAAGACAAGAAAACAATATATGTTATGTGCACTGGAACGCTAAAAGTTTAGGTGGATGGGAAACTGCATTAGAGAATGCTGATGTATTGATTAATATGGCAGGCAAATCGGTTGATTGTAGATATAATGAGAAAAATAAAAAAGAGATTTTGCTTTCTAGAATTAAAAGTACAAAGATCCTAAACGAAGCCGTTTCACAATGTCAAAATCCGCCTAAACACTGGCTAAATTCATCTACAGCAACTATATATAGACATTCTGAAGATAAGCAAATGGATGAATATACTGGAGAGATAGGCAATGACTTTTCGATGAATGTCGCACAAAGTTGGGAAAAAGCCTTTTTTAAAACCGAAACCTCACAAACAAAAAAAACAGCATTGAGAACCTCTATTGTGTTAGGTAAAAAAGGTGGTGCTTTCCCTCCTATTAAAAATCTTGTGCAAATGGGATTTGGTGGCAAACAAGGAGATGGTAACCAATTTATAAGTTGGATACACGAAAAAGATTTTGCCCGAGCCATAGAGTACATCATCAATAAGGAAATCACAGGCAAAATAAACCTAGTATCTCCTGAACCTATCCAAAACAAAGTCTTTATGAAAACGCTTCGTAAAGAAATGAAAATACCTTTTGGTGCTCCGCTAGGCAAACGAATGTTAGCATTTGGCGCAAAAATCATAGGCACTGAAACTGAATTGGTTTTAAAAAGCAGAAATGTAATTCCGAAACGATTACACGAAAATGGATTTAGATTTAGGTATTCTGAATTACAAGGCGCATTAAAAGAATTATTAACCAAATAATAAAACTTAAAATGACCACAATCCATCTAAAAACCATTATCAATGCAGAAATAAAAGTTGTATTTAATACGGCACGAAATTTAGATTATCATAAAGAATCATTCTTTTTTACCAAGGAAAAAATTATTGCGGGAAGATCAAGCGGACTTATTGAAGAAGGTGAATCGGTTACTTGGCAAGGGAAACATTTTGGATTCTATCTTATCTACTAAAGTTTTATAATTCAAATGAACAAATATGATTCCTTTACTTATGAANNTTCATAAGTAAAGGAATCATCATCCGTTTTAAGTTATTTACATTCTGGAATTTAAATGTTTTTTTGGCAAACATTTAGGACACTGAACAATTCTTTTTTTAATTACTACTACAATAGCATACCTCTTAAACAAACGGGATATTATAGATAATAATTATGTAGAATTATCTGATGTTAGAAAATAAGACAAAAACTAAATACTATATACACTACTAAACTTTTGTGTTTTGAAAAAAATAAAAATGAGTTTTACGGCAATTTCTTAATATTAAGCATTTTTAAAGCATAATTGATATCAATAGCAAATCCAATTCCATTTGTATTCGCTTGATTCATTTTAAGTGTATTGATAGCGAGTACTTCTCCAAATTTATTTATTAATGGTCCTCCACTATTCCCAGAATTTATACTTACATCACTTTGTATAAAATCTACACCGTTCATTTTTCTATAATTACTTACAATCCCTTTGGTTACAGATTTTTCTAAAGTTTTATCGAGAGGCGTACCAATAGCAAAAACTTCTTGTCCAATTTTTTTAAAATCTTTTTTTACTATTGGTAGTCCTTTAGATTTATGATCTATTTTCAAAAGAAGCAAATCAACATTTTTGTTAGATTTTACAACCTCAGCTTTGATTCTTTTGTTGTTGACGGTTACAAAATAATCATCAATAATTGAACCTATGTGAAAATTAGTTAAAATATACCCTTCATTATTGATAAAAAATCCACTACCAAAAGTATTTCCAGATTCAATGGTAACTACCGAATCTAAATATCCGCTTATTTCATTTTCCTGATATTTTTCTTCAGATAATATGTTAATATTTAACTCATTGCCTATTGTTTCTTTTAAATAACTATTTTCAATTTCAAGGAACTTTTGGTATAAACCTTCATTTTTTAAAAGTTCTAATTGAGAAAAATAAACTAAATCATGCAATAGTAAATTATAATTATTTTTCAACCTATATCCGTCTACTTTTGTATCATAACTAAATTTTGGATTGTTTAAATCATTTCGATCAAAAACGAACCATTCTATCTCAATATGGTAATTTCCAACGTACTCACGTAAAATCTTACCTTTCAGATTAAAGTCTAAGTTTTTTATAATAGGTTTTAGAATTACTCTTGGCTCTAACAATAAAGACTTTTCTTCTTTTTCTTTTTCTTGATCGAAAAAAACAGGTTGAACAAATGTATCTCCAAAAGCTTCAAAGATTCTATTTTCAAGATTCGTAGTATGACCTAATAGAAAATTTATATTCTTAGATTTTAAATATCTTTTAGATTCATTTACTGTGCCTATCAATTCGTTTTCATCTATCTTGTAAGAAGGATTGGCAAATCCAACAAAAATCTCACCTTTTTTTTCAGTTCTATAAGGAATCAAATTAAAAATGGCTGTATTATTGTTTATATTTATATAAAACTTATCTGGATTGGCAAAACAATTTTGAATTTCTTCATTTTTTTCATCATTCTTAATCTCTAATGTTAGTAATTTGAAATTTTCTTTTTTTATTTTCAAAACAAAACTTCCGTTCTTAGTAATTTCATAAGGGGTCTTTCCGAGAAGCGTGTTGTTTTCATCATAGACTAAAGCATCCGATGGAGACACATCTATCATCTTTGATTGAGCATTTACAATAATAACATTAAAAAAACACACTGCTAATAGAAAATTCTTATACATTCTTTTTATATTTTTGCCAAAAATAACATAAATATGGGTAATAAATTTCTTTTTTTAGGCTTGTTCGTAATTAATTTATGCTTTGGTCAATTTACAGCCAAAGAATACGACAGTGAAGAGTTTAATAGGTTTAAAGCATCAAAAACATTCATTGTACTTACAGGAAACGAAAAATTTGATACTGAACTAACAAAATCGATGTCAAATATTTGGAAAACAACACCATATTCAACAATCTCAAGTGAAGAATTTGAAAAAAAAATCGCGGATAAAACGGCCTCATTTATATGTTTATTTGGTAATACGAATCCAAATGTAAAATCATATCATTATTTAGCATTAATTAATGGTGGAAAAAAAACAATTAGTAGATATGAATACCAAGATTTAATTGCCTATGCCCCAATCAATTTCTTTATAAATGAAAGTAATTTAACAGATTGTGCTTACAGAGTCAGCAATATGATTGAATCAATGGTTCTTTCAATTGATTTAGTTCAAAAAAACAATATTAAAGGTAGTACTTTATCAATCGTAAAAGAATTAGGAAAAATTTATTTAAAACGTTCACCTAAAATAAAGGAAAGAACCCTATTAATATGTGAAGAATCAATTAATAAAAAAGTTCTTACTGGATCAAATGTACAGAGTGTAGGTATAAATTATCTGCTAACAAAGGACATCACCAAAGACGATATTGCAGCTTTATATCCTTTTAAATATGAAATTTGCAGCAAAGAAAAAATAGAAAAAGTCATCAAAGAAAAAAACAAAGACTACTATTATCTTCAACCTGCTATAACAGTCAATAAAACCATTTTTGTTTTTGATCCAGTAAATGGAGAGGTAGTTTATTTTGATTTTACAATGATGGGGGCACTAAATTTTAACAAAGGGAACTTGAAAGATTTAGCAAAAGCGATAAAATAAGTATTATTAAACTCCTTCGGGAGTTTTTTTATTTTAATAAAAAAACAAATACCAAACAATAGGTATTGCCTCCACCCAAAAAGACGTATAGTATTTAGAACGATTAGGGGTAGCAAAAAATAATGCAATAGCAATAAAAAATGGCAATATCAATTGCAATGCTACTAATTGATTATTGAAATTGCCATTGCTGTTGAATTTAAAAACTTCCAATAATACACAAATAACCAACAAAACATACCCTAACCATTTTGTTTGTCTCACTCCTATTTGCTGCGGAATAGTTTGTAAACTTAATTTGTCTTTTGACAAATCAACGATTTCAAAAATAAGCATCAAAACAAACACAACAAGAAATCTTTGAATGAAATAAAAAACAACATCATATTTTATAACTAATTCAGTATTAAAAATGGGTAACCAAACGGTTACAATAGCCCAACTCAAAGCCACTAAATATATTTTTACTCCGCTCCAGTTTCTAAAATTAGTTTTTTTAGGTACTATGGGCAAGGTATAAAATCCCGTAAGTAAAAGTACTCCTATTGCTGTAATTTGAGTTATGCTGTTGAATTGAAAGAAGTAATAACCACAGCATAATACCGAAACAAAACTTAACGAAACGATCCATTTTAATTGCTTATGCCAAACCCGTTTTCTAACTCTGGTTAATTCATCGTATTTAATAAAATTGTAACCTACAATCGTACCATAGAATGCAAACTCTCTAACATTATTAGTATTTGAAATATGAAATTCAATACAGCTAATTTGCACAAAGGCAAAAACAGCTAAAGCAACATGAATGCTACTATTTATATAAAAATCAAAAATGTTTTTTAAAAATCTACTCATTTTCAATGGTTACATATTGCTTAAGTTCCATTCCTTTTTCATCTACTACCGTTATAAGATGTCTTCCTGTAGATGTTATAATTGGCATTTCGTGAAAAGTTTGTGTGGTACCTTTAAATTCTTTATCAATATACCAATATAGCTTTGATTCTCGATTAGAGTGGGCTATTTTAAAAATTACAGGTTGTATTTTTCCTTGAAAATTTTTTGTTAGATAAATTTTACTATTAGCTTTAGGATAAATAAATCCCATAGTACCTTGAGAGGCTCCCTGACAATCTTGACGGTATGGGGGCAATGGTTTATAATCTATATGTAATCCTTTATAGTACCATTCCATAACGGGGGGCAATACAAACCACGATTGGGTTACTATTTTATCGACATCTTCACAAGTGTTATTTACTTGAAACTGTTTTGTAATGTCTAAATGAATGGTTTTATGAAAAGGGCATATTGTTGTTTTTGTTCCGTTTTTGGGAATCATTTGCTTTACTTTAGGACATCCTGTCTTGGCTAAATAACCACTTTGAACACAACATTCTTTTTCAACTAAATCAGAAATAGGTGGTTTAAACCATTTTTTTCTAGGCAATAAATTAAATACGTCAAATAAAACAGGTGCTGCACTATCAATACCTGTTAATTGTGGTCGTCCTTCTCCTGACGCATTTCCTACCCATACGCCTACCACGTAATCATTATTTGTACCTATAGCCCAAGCATCTCTATTTCCAAAACTAGTACCTGTTTTCCAAGCTAATTGGATAGAGGAATCATAAAAACGCCAAGCCTCATCTTCTGCTGGTCTATTGACTTCTTTCATAGCTTCATAAGTAAGGTATATTGCTCCTGCTCCTACTACTTCTTTTTGGTCTTGTTCCGTTCCAAAATTTGGTTGAAAATCTTTTTTGTAATTGAGTTCGCTAAATTCATATTTGCGATATTGTTTAAATTCATTATAATAATTTAAGGTTGAAGTTAAATTAGCATAGGTCCTACTCAAATCCCACAAATTACTTTCAGCACCTCCTAATATTAACGATAATCCATAATGATCAGGATGTTTATTAATATTTTTTAACTTGTATTGTTTTAATGTTTCGTAAAATTTATGAACTCCGTGTTCTTGTAACATTAATACGGCTGGAATGTTTAATGATCTTGAAAGTGCTCGTTGCGCAGGCACAGCTCCGTCAAACGTTAAATTATAATTTTGAGGCATATACCCTGATATTTGAGTGGGAATATCAGCCACTAAAGTATTAGACAACAACTCGCCATCATCTAACATAGAAGCAAAAAGCAAAGGTTTTAAAATGCTTCCTGTGCTTCGAGGAGCTGTAATGATATCAACATCTTTGTCATGATTAGCATCTGTAGGGGTATTTCCTACATAGCTGAGTATGTTTCTATTTCTTACATCTAATACAATAACAGCCATATTATGAACCTCATTTTGGCTATACTGGCTATAATATTGTCGTACTATTTGGTTTACTCTATTTTGCAGGGAAACATCAATTGTTGTTACAATTTTTTGTTGTGAATTTTCTTTCGCTACTTTTTGTAATAAATGCGGTGCTATTTGAGGTAAATCGTAAGGTTTTTGAGGCAAAGATTCTGTTAGTGCTAAATCAAAGGTCATTTGATCAATTACTTTATTGTCTAATAATTTTTTAAGTAACCGATTTCGTTTTCTTAGTAATAATTGCTGATTTTTACCTGGATATATAAGTCGTGGAGCATTAGGCAGCACTGCTAAAGTAGCACTTTCAGCCCATGATAATTGGTGTGGTTGCACTCCAAAATAACGCCAAGCAGCCATTTCTAATCCTACTACATTTCCTCCAAAAGGGGCATGTGCAGCATATAATTCTAAGATTCTTTGTTTTGAGTGTCTAAATTCTAATCGAGTGGCCAGAATAATTTCAATAATTTTTTCGAAGTAGGTTCGTTTTTTATTTTTTCTAGCCAAGCGAATGACCTGTTGTGTTACTGTACTTCCTCCTCGAACCACTTTTCCCGCAGTTTTATTTTGTTTTACTGCTTTAACCATAGCTACAGGATTAAATCCAAAATGATGATAAAAGTGTTCGTCCTCAAAATAAACGACACATTGTTTGAATTTATCAGGAATAGAGTCTTGCTCTGGAAAACGCCATTGACCATCGCTTGCAATTTTTGCGCCCAATAGTTCACCTGTATTACTTTCTATTACGGTTGAATAAGGCTCTACAAAAAGTGTACGTGGTAAAGAGAAATAATAAAGAAGTAAAAAAATGAATCCAACGATTGCTTTTTTTTTGTTTTTTATTATCCAATTTTTAATTCTTTTTACAAAAGTGAGATTATAGAATTTGTGTATTAATTCCATTCATAATTAAATTTTTCGATATTTTTTATAGAGAAATATTTTAGAACACAACGTATCTCTATACTTGGTAAACTCTCTCGGTATATTCTACAAGAAGCCATCTAAAAAAATTACGATCGTATTTTTAACTTCATCCTGTTCAGTACTTATAAAAGAACTAAACAGGGTAAACCAAGTAATATAACATCAATCATGTGACTTCTCTATTAAGAGAAGTCACAGACTAAAGGTTATTTTTTTTCTTCTTAAAGAAACTCTTTATTTTTCATTTCACAATTTGCACCCATTTTCCTTTCGTTCGAGCCATAAAACTGTGGTCGTACATGGCTTCACACTGTGCTCCTGGCAGATAATAGTTTCCTAAATAAGACGCATTAATAAGCATTTTAAAGACTCTGGTTTCTCCTGATTTTAAACTAAAATAATAATTGGCTCTATCGTCTCGCATATCAATATAATCGGCCATATTTTCTGTTGCATTACCGAAATCAGTATAACGAGTATTCACAATTTCAAATCCTGAAGGTACTATTTGCGTTAATGCTATATTAGGAACCATTTCATTCTTTTGATTTTTTAATATTATTTCAGCTATTAATTCTGTTCCTTGAGCTATTTTAGAAATCGTAACTATTTTTCCTTTTTTATCTTTAAACACGACTGAAGCAGAAACATTGTTAGAAGTAGGTTGTTCTTTTCCTACTGGTAAAATTCCGCTATTAATAATTCTAACAAACAAAGTATTGTTTTTATTGTTTTTAATATCTAGCATTCCACGAACAAGAGTCCTTTGTACAATGGCTTTTGAAGTATTTATATATACTGATTTACCTCCATTTGTCAACTCAATGCTAATTCCTTTTCCACCGTTGTACTTAGCAAATTTTGCCATTGCATACAATGAGTAAGCCGTAGTCTGTGTACTCATCCATTGATCTGATGATAAATTTTTAGCTAATTTGACTGCCATTGTAAAAGCTTTTTGCTTTTGTCCTAACAATACTAAACTTTCTAAAGTCATCGCCCTATTTCTGTCTTCGGAACCATAGCTATAATAATATTGACTTGCAGTATCATTAATATTTGATTTTAACAATAAGGCATTTGCGGCACTGCTTTGTTCTACTAAAGCGTAAGTTGCTGCCAAACGAAGTTTTGTTTCATTTGTAATTCCTTTCGTTTCTCTTAAACGGTTCATTGATGCTAAATCTGGAACTCCTGCTAAAGCTAAAGTATACAAACGATACGCTTGATTTAAATCCGTGTTATAATCTAATTCCATTCGCCAATTTTTAGCTATTTTTTGTTGATAGCCAATCCATTTAGATTTAAAATTCAATGGCAAATGGTATCCTTTTTTCTCAGCTTCTAACATAAAATGACCCGCATAACTCGTTCCCCAATCATCGGGAGTGGTATTTCCTTGCCAATAAGCCATTCCTCCTGTTGATAATTGAAAACTAGTTAATCGTTCGATCCCTGCTGTAACATTACGTTGTATTTGACTCTTTTTATTGGAATCTACATCTATTACATCCGTTAAATATAATTGTGGAAATACAGAAGAAGTGGTTTGTTCTACACAACCATGAGGATATTGAATAAGATAATCTAAACGCCTTCCAAAATCAATAGTAGGAATTGATGCTATTTCTACCATTGCATGATTGCTGCCTGCAACACCAAAGATTTTCCATGTCATTGTTTTTTTAGCATTTCCGGCTAATAAAGCATCCGTTGTAAGAGTTGTAACTGGATTAGGATTTATTACATCTATTTCTACTTCATATATTGATTTTTCGTTCCCTGAAGTTGCTATTACTTGAAGTTTTCCTATACCAGTTGTATTGCCTACACTTACATCAAAATAAGCCATTTTTTCATCTGGATTTGCAAAATATATTTTTTGTATAGCTGGGCTGGTTAACTTAACTGCATTGTTTGTTTTTACTTGAACTGTTACATTTTTTATATGGTTTTCAGTAGCAAAGAGCGTAACTGGCAAGGTTACTTTTTCAGAAGGTGAAATTTTTCTAGGCAAGGAAGCTAATACCATTAATGGGCTTTTTACCGCGGTACTTTTTTCTGCCATACCATACGCTCCTTTTTCAGCATTAGCCGCTACTACCATTGTTTTGACTGAACCAATATATTTTGGTAATTTGATTGTATGCGTTTTAGTGCCTCCATTTAATTTAAATGGCCCAAAGTACATGACTACAGGTTTAAAACGATTTGCTTTTTTAGCATTAGCCCCTCCTCTTTCGGCATCACCTCCTATACTAAATATTTGATTTACTCGTCCTCCATACGCTCCAATTACATTATCATAAATATCCCAGGTACGAACACCTAATGCCTCGCGAGCATAAAAACTATCCCAAGCGTTCGGGGTTTTAAATCGGGTTAGATCTAATAGTCCTTCATCAACAACTGCAATTGTATAGGTCATTGGCTTACCGTTTTCTTCACTTACTTTTACATCTACTGTTTTTTCAGGTCGCACTACATCGGGCATTTCTATTTTAGGTTTTAAAATAGTTTCTTTATCTATTACACTAATCGGAACCAGACCATACATACGAATAGGAGCATCGTTTTTGGCAGATGCGTGCGGACGTAACATAGTAATATTAATATATACATTAGGAGCCATATCTGGCGTAATATCTAAATCTACTTGCGTTTCTCCGTCGGATGTTTTTTGCCAAAAAGTTTTTACTACTCTTGATCCATTTTCAATAGAAATCAAAGCACGTCCCCCTTCACTTGATGGGAAAAATATTTTAGCTGTTTCGCCTACATGGTATTCTTTTTTGTCTGTAGAAAAACGCAACATAGCCGCTTCTTTTCCATCTGTATTTTTAGAACGTTCAGACCAATAAGGGTAATCTAAAAACACCGTATTTCCTGTTGCATGACCATCATTCGGATCAATAGCTCTGATTAAATAACGTCCCCAATCATTTTCGGGAACAGAGAATGCTATTTCTCCACGCCCTGATGAATTGGTATTAATTACATACGTTTTATAAGCGGTTGTTGAGGTACTGGTACTGTAATTTGATAACTTATCGGAAGATTCGTCCCACCACCATCTAGAATCTATTTTATAAATCCTTACTTGTAATCCTTTAACAGGTTTGGGTTTTCCATTTTCGTTAAGTGTTACAAACTCGTAACGATTATTTTTTCCTGTTTCTAACAATCCGTATTTGTTAGGCTCTGGTGTTTTAATTCCTACATAGGTTGGGTATGGCGAATATTTCACCATACTTACATCAGTGCTTACATCGCCTCCATTTTCATACACTTTGGTAATAAACGCAGCATTCAACATTCCAGGCGCTTGTCCATGTAAAGTTGGATCTATAGAAAAACGGGTTAAACCTTGTTGGTTAATTTTTCCTGAATATACATTTATTTCTTCTGTTGAAAAAGATCTTGTAGGATCATCAAATACAAATTTATCATATCCTTTAAAAGAGGTAACTTGTTGTGTAAACTTTGCTTGTACTTCTGTTTTTAGATCTTTAGCAACAGCTCCGTGCATCCAAGTAACTTTAACGGTATTGTTGTTATTTTTTGAAACAGAAAGTATATCTTTATTAAAACTGTTTTTAATTTTTAGCCTATTAGGCTTAATCGTTTCAATTTTTATACTCTTATAAAAATTAGCTCCTCCTACACTTATCATTGCTTCCCAATTACCTGTTGGAGCTGAAGTATTCGTTACTAAATCAAAACGATAATGGTTTTCTTCATTTGTTTTATGAATATACTGATAAATGGTTTTTCCCATTGGGTCATTCAATCTAAATTTGATCGGATGGTTTACAGGAATTTTATTGGCATTATCATTTAGAATAAATGATAAATGAATCGAATCACCAGGACGCCAAACGCCTCTTTCTCCATAAATATATCCTTTTAATCCTTTTTGTAGAGATTCTCCTGCTACATCAAAATTACTCAATGATAAAGACAGTTCATCATCTAATTTAACATAAGTTGTGTTTTTACCTTGTTTTACTATAGCAAAATAAGCAAATTTCTTTAAGTCAAATTTAGCGATTCCATCACCATCAGTAGTTGAAGTGGCTATTTTTTGTTGTTGATAAGTGTATAAATCTACTGTTGCACCACTTACGGGGTCAGTTGATACAATATCACTTACTGCAATCGTTATACTCTTATTGTTTCCCCTCTTAGCTATCACTCCTAAATCAGTAGCTAGAACATTTGTTGATATCTTTGTGTTGTTATAATAATAATCCGTACACGGATCTTGACTTTGTAACCATTCGTAGTCTTCCTCATAATAGTAATCATAATCTTCTCCACTATAGTTTACATCATCTTCTTCTACTTCTTCCTCCTCTACGATTTCTTCATTATCGCCTGAACATTTATACAATGCGTCACTTTTTTTGAATGAAAACTCTACTCTATAAATAGAACCAGGATCTGATTCTATAATTTTTGATAAATCAAGAGCATAAGTATTCCATTTACTATAATCTAAAAGCTCATTTTGTTTTAATTCAAGAGTGGTTTTGGCAACTGGTTGGCTTACTTTTTTGAGGTTTCTATTGCCATTCAATTCATTATCTTGTAAAAATTGTAAAATATTGTTTTCATATATTTTATATATTTTCACATTTACCTTTTTCAAATTAGCCGCTTCAAAATTTATTTGTAAATGGTTGGAACTTGGTAAAATAGTTCCGTTTTTAATTAGTCTAACGGCTGGTTTTATAGATTCAAAATCAATTGTTTTTGAGTAATTTTCTTTTAGTTCATCCCCATAAATGTTCTTAATCCCTTGAAAAATCTCTACTAATTTAGATCCATTTAGTTCCGTTGTTTGAATTTCTTCTGTTTCTTGCTCCGTTTCTTCTTCAACATAGGATTCTTGAGTTTCATCTGATACAGAAACGGTTTCTACTGAATCTACGACTTCTTCTTGAACAACTGTTGCTGCTGAGTCTACAGCAGTAGCTGCGGTATCCACATCTGCAACTGTTGTTATTTGAACAGGTTCTGCTACAATAACTTCTTCTTTTTCGGGTTTATAATTATTAAAAAATACTTTCAAAACATTACCCGTAGTAGCATATTTGACTCCATTTGTATTTTGAATATTTACTAAACCATTAAAATCTTGGTCTTTTTTCAAGGGGTCTGAAAAATTAATTAGTAATGACTGATTGTTTTCATCTCCTACCTCAACACTCATTACTTTAAAATCATTTTTTGCAGGTATTGCTAATTTAGATTTTCCTTCGTTTTCTGCATCAATTTCATCACCATCCCATTCAAGTACTATTTCACTGGCCTCATCAAAACGTTTAATTCCTTCTACGCGATACTTAAACTCCGTATTGGTACTTTCCTCTTTATCAAAAGTAATAGCTAAATCATCTCCCTCTTGTGAGCATTCTAACACATCTTCTACGTCGTCAAAATCAGCCACATCGGCAGTTTTTACTGTCCCTACCAAATAATAGGTTTCTTTATCTGATGATTGCAATTCATCTGTTTTAACAATAAAATCTTGTTTGATTGTTTTTAAAGAAAATTTAAACTCTTCTAATTCTTTTGGAACTGATTTTATTTTCCCAAGATTTAAGGTTACTTGATATAACGTATTTTGATCGAATTTATCTTTTGGAACAAAAGCTACTGTGTTAGAAGAAAGTGCCACGACTTTTCCACTTACACTAGGGGTTATATCAAACAAATCAGAATCTAACTCTTGATTTACTTTCCAAGTGGGATTATTAAAATCTAATTGAACTCGAATATCCGACTTAACCGAAACAAATCCAGAAGTAAAAGCCGAAATATACCCTTTAAATAACCCAAAATTAGAATCAAAATCAGATGCTTTTTTGGAGCAAGAAAATTGAAATAAAATTGCACAAAACAACGCAAAAAGCCTGGATAATTTCATGTTTTTAAAATTTTGTTTACTTGAATAATTAACGTAAATGTACAGTTTTTAATACATACAAATATCACATAAAAATTAATTTCGTTAAACAGCTACAAATATTAGTTAAATAGTAGTAATTTTGATGCACTCAAAACAACACATTATTTTTTGATTGAATGAGAACAGATGCATTTGCTTTAAGACACATTGGTCCAAGAGAAGAAGACCTTCAACACATGTTTAAAACAATTGGTGTAGAAAACATTGACCAATTATTATACGAAACGTTTCCAGATGGAATTCGGTTAAAAGAAGACATTACATTAGACGCTCCCATGACTGAATATGAGTACTTAGCTCATATCACGCAGCTAGGCAGTAAAAACAAAGTTTTCAAATCATACCTTGGAATGGGATATCATCCTGCAATTGTTCCTCCTGTTATCCAAAGAAATATTTTTGAAAACCCAGGATGGTATACGGCTTATACTCCTTATCAAGCTGAAATTGCTCAAGGTCGTCTAGAAGCCTTATTAAATTTCCAAACTACTATCATAGAGTTAACTGGTATGGAAATTGCAAATGCCTCTTTATTAGACGAAGGAACCGCTGCAGCTGAGGCAATGACGCTCCTTTTCGATGTTAGAACACGAGATCAAAAGAAAAACAATGTAAACAAATTTTTCGTTTCAGAAGAAATATTACCACAAACGCTATCCATTTTAGAAACCCGTGCCACTCCATTAAACATTGAGTTGGTAATTGGTAATCACGAAACATTTGATTTTTCTACTGATTTTTTTGGAGCTATATTACAATACCCTGGAAAATATGGTCAAGTATATGACTATAGTCAATTTATAACAAATGCGGCTGAAAATGATATTAAGGTAGCGGTAGCGGCTGATATTTTATCTTTAGCAAAATTAACACCTCCTGGCGAACTAGGAGCAGCAGTTGTAGTAGGGACCACACAACGTTTTGGGATCCCAATGGGTTTTGGAGGTCCTCATGCGGGCTATTTTGCCACTAAAGAAGAGTACAAACGCTCGATGCCAGGTCGAATTATTGGCGTTTCTATAGATGCAAACGGAAACCGTGCCTTACGTATGGCATTAGGTACTCGCGAACAACATATTAAACGTGAAAAAGCCACTTCTAATATTTGTACAGCACAAGTATTATTAGCCGTTATGGCTGGTATGTACGCTGTTTATCATGGTCCAAAAGGATTACAGTATATTGCCAATAAAATACATGCTTCCGCAGTAACTACTTCAAAAGCATTAGCCTCTTTAGGAATTAATCAAGTAAATTCTTCTTTCTTTGATACACTTTTAGTAAAAGCAGATAGCCTTAAAGTAAAAGAAATTGCTGAAAAGAATGAATTCAACTTCTTTTATCCAAATGAAAACTGTGTTGCCATTTCTTTTAATGAAACCACTTCAATTGCAGATATTAACACCATTCTTTCCATCTTTGCCGAAGCAACTGGAAAATCAGCAATTCATGTTTCAGAACTAGCAACAGAAAATCATATTCCTTCCAACTTAATTAGAACCTCTACTTTCTTACAACATGATGTATTTAACAATCATCATTCTGAAAGTCAACTGATGCGTTATATTAAAAAACTAGAACGCAAAGATTTATCATTAAATCATTCTATGATTTCATTAGGTTCTTGTACTATGAAATTAAATGCTGCCGCTGAAATGCTTCCTCTTTCATTACCAAATTGGAATAACATTCACCCTTTTGCTCCAGCTAATCAAGTGCAAGGTTATCTAACGATGTTGAAAAAACTAGAAGAACAATTAAATACAGTAACTGGCTTTAAAGGTACTTCATTACAACCAAACTCAGGTGCTCAAGGTGAATACGCTGGTTTAATGGCTATTCGTGCTTATCATATTTCACGTAATGAAGGACATCGTAATGTCTGTCTTATTCCTTCTTCTGCTCATGGAACAAATCCAGCTTCAGCGGCTATGGCAGGAATGAAAATTATCGTTACTAAAACAACTCCTGAAGGAAATATAGATGTTGAAGATTTAAAAGCAAGAGCTATTGAACACAAAGATAATTTATCTTGTTTAATGGTAACTTACCCTTCTACGCATGGAGTTTATGAATCTACCATTATTGAAATTACAAACCTAATTCACGAAAATGGTGGTTTAGTTTATATGGACGGTGCTAACATGAATGCACAAGTAGGTTTAACGAATCCAGCTACCATTGGTGCTGATGTTTGTCACTTAAACCTACACAAAACATTTGCTATCCCACATGGTGGCGGTGGACCAGGTGTTGGACCAATTTGTGTAAACGAAAAACTGGTTAACTTCTTACCTACCAATCCTGTGATAGCAACTGGTGGTAAAGATGCTATTTCAGCTATTTCTGCAGCTCCTTTTGGATCCGCTTTGGTATGTTTAATATCTTATGGCTACATTTCTATGTTAGGGGCTGAAG
This sequence comes from Flavobacterium columnare NBRC 100251 = ATCC 23463, assembly GCF_002530675.1. Classification (GTDB taxonomy): domain Bacteria; phylum Bacteroidota; class Bacteroidia; order Flavobacteriales; family Flavobacteriaceae; genus Flavobacterium; species Flavobacterium columnare. Next base: position 7,312 of record NZ_PCMX01000083.1, on the reverse strand, counting down.
GTTTAAAAGCTTCTACAGAACACGCTATTCTAAACGCAAACTATATGAAAGCGCGTTTAGAAGAACATTACCCTGTTTTATATTCAGGCGAAATGGGACGTGCAGCTCACGAAATGATTTTAGATTGTCGTGAATTCAAACAAAACGGGATTGAAGTAGGTGATATAGCCAAACGCTTGATGGATTATGGTTTCCACGCTCCTACAGTGTCTTTCCCTGTAGCTGGAACCTTAATGGTAGAACCTACTGAATCGGAAGATTTAGCAGAATTAGATCGTTTTTGTGAAGCCATGATTTCCATCAGAAAAGAAATTGCTGAGGCAACTATTGACAATCCTAACAATCCTTTAAAAAATGCACCGCATACCTTAAGTATGTTAACAGCTGATACTTGGGATTTACCTTACTCAAGAGAAAAAGCAGCATATCCATTAGAGTATATTACCGAAAATAAATTCTGGCCTACAGTACGTCGTGTAGATGATGCGTATGGAGACAGAAATCTGGTTTGCTCATGTGCTCCTATTGAAGCGTATATAGAAAGCTAATAGAAAGAAAGCCTTTTTTATTATTCTACATTATAACCTTAAACTCTTTGTTTTTCAGAAAACAAAGAGTTTTCTTATTACCCAGCTAACAAAGACTCCTTAAACAATCTGATTATGGATGAAGTCAAAAATCTGTGGGATGGAACAACGAAATAAGATAGATATAAGTGTGATTTAACCTAGATTACCCATTAGAGATTTATTACAAATATAAATAACTTTGAATCCAAAAAAGTACTCACTTTTTTCTCCTCAATGCAAAACGATAGCTGTTGTAAAAAATTTCCGTCCCTTTTTACCTCCTTTGCCCTTTTCCTCTTCATTACAAAGTCTAACAGATAATCTAGATTAAAAGAGCTTTTTAGATACCAAGCAGAGAGAGTTATAAATGGATAAAAAGAATTTCTCTTCGTAGTGGTAGAATTATACAAAGTTCAAAATTGTATTTTTTGACATGATATAAGGCTCTGCTTTTAATGAATGCTACAAAAAAAGGATTAAGTAAAGAAATTCAAAAACAACTTAGACAAAAAGACATGAACCCGTTTGGGCAATAGTTCACAAATACAAAAAGTCATAAAAATAAAAACACTCGTTATGCTTTAAAAGGAATCTTAGAGTTTGATAAGACTATTTCACTATTAAATCTTCTGTAATTGAGCAAGAAAAAGATATACATATTCGTGGTGGTGTGGCAAATAAAAGGGACTATAATAACAGCATTTCTCCTTGTGGGAAGACGTATAAAGGAACAAAAAATCAACAATAACATTAAAAAAGCTTCCCCTAAAAATAGTATTCTTCTTATTCTACCCATATTTTTATAATAAATTAACCCTTCTATCTTTATTAATTGTTTTAATTGTTTTTTTATCCAAGGAATTATTATTTTATTATTACCAAAAAAAAACTTATTAAAAAGAATTTATCATAATTAAAAATAAGTTTCTTTACATAATTAACAAAAAAAGACCTTAAATAGAATTTACAGCCAATCAAAAGATTTGTTTGTCTAAATTAGTAGTTTTCAAAACCCAATTACAATGAACATTAAAATAACTGGTTCAGGAAGCTATATCCCTACTGAAATTGTAACCAATCTAGATTTTGCCAAACATATTTTTTTAAATGACGATGGCACACCTTTCCCTCTACCCAACGAAACAATTACAGAAAAATTTTACGACATTACCGGAATTGAAGAACGCAGATATGTTACAAATGATTTATTAACTTCCGATATTGGAGCTATAGCTGCTAAACGTGCTATAGAAGATGCAGGTATAGATCCTGAAACTTTAGATTACATTATTTTTGCACATAATTTCGGCAATGTAAAACATGCTGCAATACAAACCGATATTTTACCAAGCTTAGCCACTCGTGTAAAACACAATTTGCGTATTAAAAACCCTAAATGTGTAGCTTATGATATGCTTTTTGGCTGTCCTGGCTGGATAGAAGGCATTATTCAAGCAAAAGCCTTTATTCAGGCGGGAATGGCAAAAAAATGTTTAGTAATTGGTGCCGAAACTTTGTCGCGAGTTGTTGATTTACATGATCGCGATAGCATGATTTATTCTGATGGAGCTGGTGCTACCATCATTGAATCATCAGAAGATGAAGGGGGTATTTTAGCCTATGAATCGGCTAGTTTTACTTATGACGAAGCTTATTATTTACATTTCGGAAATTCTTTTAATAAAAGCCATAATCCTGACGTACGTTACATTAAAATGCACGGACGAAAAATTTATGAATTTGCATTAAACAATGTTCCAAAGGCGATGAAAGAATGTCTGGATAAAAGCGGTATAAGTATTAACGAAGTAAAAAAAGTATTGATTCATCAAGCTAATGAAAAAATGGATGAAGCCATTATCCAACGTTTTTACAAACAATACAAACAAACACCTCCTGAAGGTATTATGCCTATGTGCATTCATAAATTAGGTAATTCAAGTGTAGCAACTATTCCAACTTTATTTAATCTAATTATTAAAGGCGAAATCAAAAATCAACAGATTAATAAGGGAGATGTAATCATTTTTGCATCGGTAGGAGCAGGAATGAATATTAATGCTATTGTATATAGGTATTAGATAAATTTTAAACAAAAAGAGACGGTCTTTTAAACGGTCTCTTTTTTCTTAAATAAGAGCATATTCATAAAAAGTATTATTTATACTCTCTTTACTATAAAACTTCCCTTTAAAACACTCCAATTAAACCACAATTTGTGTATTATTGTTTTAATCTAACAATTACACTATAAATCTTCCCTACAACTAAACTAGCTTCCTCTACTGATTTAGAATTTAAAGCCGTTTTTAATTTGACGTATATTTTTATCTGAATTTTTCACTTCTAACACAACTAACTCTTTATTAGAATTAACAGTAAAAAACACATGAGTAATACCATTCCAGGGGGTAGTAACACGGTTATAACAAGAGCCAATCCTACTGGTGGACTGGGGCGGTTTATACTATAGATAGCCAAGGCAATGTGACTGGGCCTCTTACACCCGCTCCCAATGTCATTAAATTAAGAAATTTTCACAAACTATCTTTTTGATTTTTAGCAACTAATCCTTTTATTCTACCCCTGTATTTCCCTATTTTTCGTTCAAAGCCTCTATTTGGTCTTATAGGTATCAAATGATCTTTAAATAATTTCTTAAGCTCATTTATAATTTCGTTCATATCGCCTTTAGTGAAAAATAGTTCTAAAATTCTATCTTTCATAAATCCATAAGACAAAGAAGTGTTTATTTTATATTCATGTTTTCTATTTTTTTGTTCTTCTTTTCTTTCCTCGTTAAGTTCACTCTCAATAAGGATCTGAATATTGCTTACAAATAAAGTTGAGTAAAAATCTTGCATAATACTTTGATTTGAATAACCTGAAAATTCTTCGACTTTTAGTTTGTTTTTCAACTCATCATAGTAGGTCTCTATTTTCCATCTTTGAAAATATAATTCTTTAAAAATTTCATTACCATATTGTTTGTTATCTAAAAGAGATGTTGCTAAAATTTCGACTCCTCCTCCAGGTAGAACTATACGTAATAATCGAATATTTGAAATCGCGTTTTTATCATAAGGTTTGTTTTCAAAACTTTTCTTTTGACTAGGTTTTATTCCAACAATTTGTGAATGCTTACCACTTTTTACAAAGTCTTTCACAACCTGACTAAAATCCAAAGGCATTCTGATAATGAAATTTAATCGCTTTTGATAATGTTCATAAATTATCAAATCACTCGATTGGCAATACTCTAAAAGTTGTTTTGCTTGAATACGTTCATCAGTATCAATAGAGGACAAAACACCATTAATACATATTTTGTTTAGTAAATCATACAACACACAAACTTTTGCTTGTATGATATAAGTGTTTGATTGATTTTTAGTTTGTCGGTAAATATCTTCCAGTTCTTTATTGAAAGGCAATGTTAATCTAGAACCATCCATTGCTAATATCCGTAAGCCTTTAAATTGTTTTAAAACACCTGAATTCTCTGTGTAAAATTCTTCAACTAATTTTTGATTCAAGTGTTTAAAAACTTCAGAATTTATCTTTTTGCGTACTTGAACAAATCCACTTTTACTAAATATTGGTTGTTTAATATCTTTTCTTTTGAGGAAACTTAAAAAGTTTACAATTTCTATAGATAGGCTTTTGTTAAAAAATTTAGCATAAACAAAATAGTACCTGAAAAAGATTGTTTTCTGTTTCTTGTAAAACCCTCAGGATTTGATTTAAAATTATCTTTTAGAAAAGTATTAAAAATTTCTGTCTGAAGTGTAGTTAAAATCTGAAATGCTGTTTTTTTTGCATTGTATTATTTATCTGATTACTAAATAAATACACAAAAAATAGCACAAAAAAACAAAATTAAAAAACTGAATTTCAACTAATTAAACTCTTAACTTAATAACATTGAAAGCAGCGGTAGGAGTGCATGATGAAGATATTTCAAGAGAAACAATTCTAGCCAAAGGAATTGTTTCTGAAGAAGATTATTTAGTTTTAGAAAAATATACACGTGATTTGTTTCAAAGAGGTACTGAAATTGCCGCATCACAGGGATTAATTTTGGTAGATACTAAATATGAATTTGGTAAAACGAAAGAAGGAACGATTGTTTTAATTGATGAAATTCATACACCTGATTCCTCTCGCTATTTTTATGCTGATGGTTACCAAGAAAGACAAAATAAAGGAGAAGATCAAAAACAATTATCAAAAGAATTTGTGCGTCAGTGGTTAATTTCAAATGGATTTCAAGGGTTGGAAGGGCAAGAAATACCTGAAATGACTGACGAATACATAGGAACCGTTTCTGATAGATATATAGAATTATACGAAAATATTATTGGGGAAAAATTTGAGAAATCAGATATTTCAAATATTTATCAACGAATTGAAAAGAATGTTGTAACTTTTTTGAATGAAAAAAAACATATTTAATCTTTTGTTATATTTGCACTCTTGATCTGACTTATAAAAATAAGTCTATAAATATAATAATATGAAAAAAGTAATTTTAGTTCTTTTGATTAACTTACTACTATCTTGTAGTAATGATAAAGATTTGGTTAATCTAAATACAAACCAACCTACTGATGTAGCTGCTCAAGACCCAACAGAAAATGATATAAAACAATATTTTGATTTTCCAGTAACATCTATTAAAAAGGCAGATGAAATCGTTAATAGTATCACTAACACGAGAGGACTTAAAAAAGTAGGGTATAAACAGGTTGATTTATTAGTTGAGAATACCATAATAGAAAAAAAAGATGTTGTTAAAGGAGAGGTAATTGCAAAAATTTCAGGAAAATTTGCTAATAAATCCTTTTCTAAATCATATACATTTTTTTGCTCGTCAGATGGACCTAATGATAATTCTGAAGATTCACATATTGCCAAAAATATTAAAATGGAATGGAAACCTGAATTTAAAAACAATCCAGAAGAGTTAACAGATCTAGATTTTGATGCCCTTTATAGGTTAAAAAAGACTGATTTATTTACTATAGAATACCTAAGTAAATGGTTTGATTTCTATTCTAAAAAACCAAACTCTGATAAGGCATATAAATTTACTTCTGAAGATTTAAAAAATATTAAAATTACAGAAATAAAAAATTCCGAAATAGTAGATAGATTTGTAAGCGTAATTTTAGAATATAAAAATAAACATTCATTTAATTTAGCCTTTGAATTTGATAAAGAAAAATACTACAAAAAAAAGATTGTTTTAAACAAAGATGAAATAAGAAAATATTATGTGTCTGGTGTACATGAAAATTTAGAACAGTTCAAAGAAACGTTGTTTAGAATCCCAAATGATTTTGTTTTAGTGATTAATACTAAGTACAGTGTAGATTATGATAATAATCTTATTAGGTGTGCTGTTTCTTTATTAGGAAAAGGAAAAGGAAATGAAAAGTTAGTTTATCTTGTTAACTATCAAATTTCAGGTTTCAAACCTTTATCTGACTTTCCTAAAGAATTTATAGTTCAAAGAACCGATGGACTAGATCGTTATATGCAAGATATTTTGAAAGATATACCTGATGGAGATGTAAAAGCAATAGTTTCTCCTTTACGTAATAAAATTAAAAAAGAGCTTCAATACGGTATGATTAGAGAAGATAATATTATTAATACCCTAGGAGATAATTTTATTATTCGTTTATCAAACGGACAGTTAGCGCTAAAGTTAAAAGAAAAAACCAATAATCCTGATTCTTTTGATACTTTGATACCTTTGAGTCAAGACATTGCACATAAAGATATACACTTTAGACCTGATTTTACTATAGCGTCAGCAGTTAAAAAACAAGGTAAATTAATACTTGAATTAAATTTTATTGTTCATGGGTATCCTACTATAGATAAATTTAAAAGAGAAATAGTAGTCAATCTATAAAAACGGGAATGTGGTAAAAAAACACCAACTGTTTTTTACCTTTCAATTCTTATAGCGTCCTATCAAATTAGAGAAGACTTTGGTTGTCTGAGGAGCAACCAATCCGTAATAAGTTTGATCATTATACGATAATTAAAAGGATAGTTTTTTAGCTATCCTTTTTTATTAATTATCAGGAACCTAATAATATGGCCAAAAAACTGTTTCATTTGGCTTTTATAATATAAACACATCCCAATTACCCAATTTTTAAACCAAATTTATTTATTAGAATTTGAAACTGATTTATTCTCAGCAGTAAATAATTGTCCGCAATTCTTACTCTTAAATTGTTGCTTATTTTGTCGAATTTCTCATTTTATAATTTCTAGACTTTTACAAGTTGGATATCGCTTTTTTTCTTTGAGTTTTTCATAAATAAAAATAGTTTATTGAAACGAATTTCAATAAACTATTCGAAACGTCATGTTTTAGAATATCTAACAGTTGTTTTACCAACTTTTTTGGCTATTAAATCTTTTAAAAACAGCAAATAACACCATTTAAACTTTAAAAATACTGCAAAAGCTTTTATATAAAACTCATAGCCTATTATTGATTTAATTAATTCATTCTCAGCTGTTTTGATCAATTCTTCCATTTTTTGATTTAATTCAGCTAGAGTATTATAAATTTTCATTGAAATTTTATCTTTCATCTATTGCCATATTTTCTCAGCAGGGTTGAGTTCTGGACAATATGGAGGAATTGGTAACACAAATATGTTCTGAGGAATTATTACATCTTTTGTGGAATGAAATGGGATCAAGAACAAAAGTTG
>NZ_PCMX01000082.1 GCF_002530675.1 Flavobacterium columnare NBRC 100251 = ATCC 23463 | reverse complement strand
AAAAGCTGTAAAAACATACGATGAAGAGTTTGATCCTGGCTCAGGATGAACGCTAGCGGCAGGCTTAACACATGCAAGTCGAGGGGTAGAAGGAGCTTGCTCCTTTGAGACCGGCGCACGGGTGCGTAACGCGTATGCAATCTACCTTGTACAGGGGGATAGCCCAGAGAAATTTGGATTAATACCCCATAGTATTTTCAGATGGCCTCATTTGATTATTAAAGTTCCAACGGTACAAGATGAGCATGCGTCCCATTAGCTAGTTGGTGTGGTAACGGCATACCAAGGCAACGATGGGTAGGGGTCCTGAGAGGGAGATCCCCCACACTGGTACTGAGACACGGACCAGACTCCTACGGGAGGCAGCAGTGAGGAATATTGGTCAATGGGCGCAAGCCTGAACCAGCCATGCCGCGTGCAGGATGACGGTCCTATGGATTGTAAACTGCTTTTGTACAGGAAGAAACCCTCCCTTGTAAGGGAGCTTGACGGTACTGTAAGAATAAGGATCGGCTAACTCCGTGCCAGCAGCCGCGGTAATACGGAGGATCCAAGCGTTATCCGGAATCATTGGGTTTAAAGGGTCCGTAGGCGGTTTTATAAGTCAGTGGTGAAATCTGGTCGCTCAACGATCAAACGGCCATTGATACTGTAAGACTTGAATTACTTGGAAGTAACTAGAATATGTAGTGTAGCGGTGAAATGCTTAGAGATTACATGGAATACCGATTGCGAAGGCAGGTTACTACGAGTATATTGACGCTGATGGACGAAAGCGTGGGGAGCGAACAGGATTAGATACCCTGGTAGTCCACGCCGTAAACGATGGATACTAGCTGTTTGGAGCAATCTGAGTGGCTAAGCGAAAGTGATAAGTATCCCACCTGGGGAGTACGCTCGCAAGAGTGAAACTCAAAGGAATTGACGGGGGCCCGCACAAGCGGAGGAGCATGTGGTTTAATTCGATGATACGCGAGGAACCTTACCAAGGCTTAAATGGGAAACGACAGATTTGGAAACAGATCTTTCTTCGGACGTTTTTCAAGGTGCTGCATGGTTGTCGTCAGCTCGTGCCGTGAGGTGTCAGGTTAAGTCCTATAACGAGCGCAACCCCTGTTGCTAGTTGCCAGCGAGTCATGTCGGGAACTCTAGCAAGACTGCCGGTGCAAACCGCGAGGAAGGTGGGGATGACGTCAAATCATCACGGCCCTTACGCCTTGGGCTACACACGTGCTACAATGGGCGGTACAGAGAGCAGCCACTACGCAAGTAGGAGCGAATCTACAAAACCGTTCTCAGTTCGGATCGGAGTCTGCAACTCGACTCCGTGAAGCTGGATTCGCTAGTAATCGCAGATCAGCCATGCTGCGGTGAATACGTTCCCGGGCCTTGTACACACCGCCCGTCAAGCCATGGAAGCTGGGGGTACCTGAAGTCGGTGACCGCAAGGAGCTGCCTAGGGTAAAACTGGTAACTAGGGCTAAGTCGTAACAAGGTAGCCGTACCGGAAGGTGCGGCTGGAACACCTCCTTTCTAGAGACAAAAAAAAGAAGCTATTTTTTAATTTAGATACTAAATTAAAAAAACTTACTCTCGCTGTTAATTCAAAAAAAAGAAAAGGCTTAAAATACAGAGTCTCGTAGCTCAGCTGGTTAGAGTACTACACTGATAATGTAGGGGTCGGCAGTTCGAGTCTGCCCGGGACTACTTTTTAAAGCACAAGGAAATTCTAGAAGCGAATTTTGAATTATAAATTTTAAATGATGAATTTGAAAAATAATTCAAAAAAATAATTCAACATCCAAAATAGAAAAAAGATTGGGGGATTAGCTCAGCTGGCTAGAGCGCCTGCCTTGCACGCAGGAGGTCATCGGTTCGACTCCGATATTCTCCACGATTTTAGTCTGTAAAGTCTAAAGTCCTAAAGTCAAAAGTATTTTACTTTAAGACTTTCGACTTTTGACCTTCGACTAAATAAAAGTTCATTGACATATTGAGATAAACATACAAACAAGTAGAAAGAACACTTTAGTAATTAGTAAAGAGTGAATAGTAATTAGTCTTAGGACTAGTCACTAATTACTTAGAGCTAATCACTAAAAAAAAGAAACAATAAGCAAAATAAGGGCGTATGGGGGATGCCTAGGCTCTCAGAGGCGAAGAAGGACGTGATAAGCTGCGAAAAGCTGCGGGGATTGGCACATACGAATTGATCCGCAGATATCCCAATGGGGCAACCCACTATGTTGAAGACATAGTATCCAATAGGAGGCGAACCCGCTGAACTGAAACATCTAAGTAGGCGGAGGAGAAGAAAACAAAAGTGATTGCGTAAGTAGTGGCGAGCGAAAGCGCATTAGCCCAAACCAGTGTTGTTACGGCAATACTGGGGTTGTAGGACCACAATATTTCTTGTAAACCGAATTAGAATAACCTGGAAAGGTTAACCACAGAGGGTGATAGTCCCGTATAAGTAAGGAATATAAAGGATAGTGGTATCCTGAGTAGGGCGGGGCACGTGAAACCCTGTCTGAATCTGGCGGGACCATCCGCTAAGGCTAAATACTCCTGAGAGACCGATAGTGAACCAGTACTGTGAAGGAAAGGTGAAAAGAACCGTGAATAACGGAGTGAAATAGAACCTGAAACCATACGCCTACAAGCGGTCGGAGCAGCAAAAGCTGTGACGGCGTGCCTTTTGCATAATGAGCCTACGAGTTAACGTTGCTGGCAAGGTTAAGCACTTCAGGTGCGGATCCGTAGCGAAAGCGAGTCTGAATAGGGCGCTTGAGTCAGTAATGTTAGACGCGAAACCGTGTGATCTACCCATGGGCAGGATGAAGCTGTGGTAACACATAGTGGAGGTCCGAACCGGTTGACGTTGAAAAGTCTTCGGATGACCTGTGGGTAGGGGTGAAAGGCCAATCAAACTCGGAAATAGCTCGTACTCCCCGAAATGCATTTAGGTGCAGCGCAGTGGTAGAGTTATATAGAGGTAGAGCTACTGATTGGATGCGGGGGCTTCACCGCCTACCAATTCCTGACAAACTCCGAATGCTATATAATATACACAGCAGTGAGGGCTGGGGTGCTAAGGTCCCAGTCCGAGAGGGAAAGAACCCAGACCATCAGCTAAGGTCCCCAAATGTATACTAAGTTGATCAAACGCGGTTTGATTGCATCGACAGCTAGGATGTTGGCTTGGAAGCAGCCATTCATTTAAAGAGTGCGTAACAGCTCACTAGTCGAGCGATCGAGCATGGATAATAATCGGGCATAAGTATACTACCGAAGCTATGGATTTGACAAAAGTCAAGTGGTAGGGGAGCATTCTAACATCGTAGAAGGGATTCCGTGAGGATTTCTGGAGAGGTTAGAAAAGAAAATGTAGGCATAAGTAACGATAAGGGGTGCGAGAAACACCCCCGCCGCAAAACTAAGGTTTCCGCAGCTATGCTAATCAGCTGCGGGTTAGTCGGGACCTAAGGCGAATCCGAAAGGAACAGTCGATGGCCAACGGGTTAATATTCCCGTACTACTTATAATTGTGATGGAGTGACGCAGTGGTGAAAGTACCGCGAACTGACGGAATAGTTCGTTAAAGCACCTAGCTATAGGCCCGGTAGGCAAATCCGCTGGGACTGGTGAAATGCGATAGTACTCGGATTCTTCGGATGATGGGATAGTGTACCTAAAGGCTGCCAAGAAAACCTTCTAAACATAGATTATAAGTACCCGTACCGTAAACCGACACAGGTAGTTGAGGAGAGTATCCTAAGGCGCTCGAGAGATTCATGGCTAAGGAATTAGGCAAAATAGACCTGTAACTTCGGGAGAAAGGTCGCCAGCGCAAGCTGGCCGCAGTGAAAAGGTCCAGGCGACTGTTTATCAAAAACACAGGGCTCTGCCAAATCGTAAGATGAAGTATAGGGCCTGACACCTGCCCGGTGCTGGAAGGTTAAGAGGAGATGTTATGAGCAATCAGAAGCATTGAATTGAAGCCCCAGTAAACGGCGGCCGTAACTATAACGGTCCTAAGGTAGCGAAATTCCTTGTCGGGTAAGTTCCGACCTGCACGAATGGTGTAACGATCTGGACACTGTCTCAGCCATGAGCTCGGTGAAATTGTAGTATCGGTGAAGATGCCGATTACCCGCAGTGGGACGAAAAGACCCTGTGCACCTTTACTATAGCTTAGTATTGACCTTGGATAAGTGATGTGTAGGATAGGTGGGAGACTGTGAAATGGCGTCGCTAGGCGTTGTGGAGTCATTGTTGAAATACCACCCTTTGCTTATCTGAGGCCTAACTCCATATTGTGGAGGACATTGCTTGGTGGGTAGTTTGACTGGGGTGGTCGCCTCCAAAAGAGTAACGGAGGCTTCTAAAGGTTCCCTCAGCACGCTTGGTAACCGTGCGTAGAGTGCAATGGCATAAGGGAGCTTGACTGAGAGACATACAGGTCGATCAGGTACGAAAGTAGAGCATAGTGATCCGGTGGTTCCGCATGGAAGGGCCATCGCTCAAAGGATAAAAGGTACGCCGGGGATAACAGGCTGATCTCCCCCAAGAGCTCATATCGACGGGGGGGTTTGGCACCTCGATGTCGGCTCGTCACATCCTGGGGCTGGAGAAGGTCCCAAGGGTTGGGCTGTTCGCCCATTAAAGTGGCACGCGAGCTGGGTTCAGAACGTCGTGAGACAGTTCGGTCTCTATCTACTGTGGGCGTTAGAAATTTGAGTGGATCTGACTCTAGTACGAGAGGACCGAGTTGGACCAACCGCTGGTGTATCTGTTGTTCCGCCAGGAGCACCGCAGAGTAGCTACGTTGGGAAGGGATAAGCGCTGAAAGCATATAAGCGCGAAACCCACCACAAGATGAGATTTCTTTTAAGGGTCGTGGAAGATGACCACGTTGATAGGCTATAGATGTAAAGGCAGTAATGTCACAGTCAAGTAGTACTAATAACCCGTAAGCTTATTGTAAGAGCCCCCTAACCCCCAAAGGGGGAACCTCAGGGGGCTCGTAAAATTCTTTCCAAATTAAATATTTATCTCAATATGTTAAAATATTTGTTTCGTTTAAAAACGAGACAGTCTTAAATAAGAAAGTCCAAAGGAAACTTTACGACATTCGACTTTAGACTTAAAACCTTAAGGTGGTTATTGCGGCGGGGCTCACCTCTTCCCATTTCGAACAGAGAAGTTAAGCCCGCCAGCGTCGATGGTACTGCATTTTGTGGGAGAGTAGATCGCCGCCTTTCTTTA
>NZ_PCMX01000081.1 GCF_002530675.1 Flavobacterium columnare NBRC 100251 = ATCC 23463 | reverse complement strand
TTTAAACTTTGAAATTTCCTTATAATATTTTTTTTTAACCTTGAGACTGTCCAAAAAGTTCGCAATCTTTTCATTTCGATCAAAGGGAGAGTTCGAGTTGTTTTTAAAATGAAAAAAAACGTATCGAGAACTTTACTTTTAATCCAGTATATTTTAGGTTTAAATGGTATTACCTCTTTATCTATAATAGTTTTCTAATACCTAACCTATATTGAGCAAAATTTGAATAAAAAATGCCCCAAATAGTGTCTAACTTTTTGGGGCATGTTCAATGTTGTAGTTTTTTTTATTTAAAACAAAGGTCTTTTTACGAAGCTTTTAAAATTATTTTTTCTTTGACCAATCTAAGTTCGTTACATAAGAAATCCTTAGCGTGGGATTATTTTCTTGTATGGTGTTAGGTACATTCCATAAATTTTGGTGAATGTAACTTAATTGAATTTGATGTTGAGGGTTTAAATTATATCCTAAACCTGCAATTACTCTATTTTGTTGTACAAATGTTTTGGCTGCTTTTACTCCTATATTCATAAATATCTCATCTCCTAAAAAAGCAAACAATTGAGGTTTATCTTCTTTTTTAGTTAAAGTATAATTTACCAAATACATGTATCGTAAACGATTTCTATAGTCTCTATTAGTTATAACAAAATCTCCTGCTTCATTTTTAGTAGCTACTCCTACCCAACGACTCTCATCGCGTAGACGATGGGTAAATTTAAAATCATTTTTAGCACAGCTATAAACACCTTGTATCCATACGTTATCCTCTGGTGTTACGACTCTATTTAAAGGAACATCTCCATAAACAAAAAATTCATGGTGTGTATAACCTATGCTACCACTTATTTGTTTAGTAAACTGGTAATCTACAGATGGACGTATAAAATATTGTTGTTTTTGATCAAATCCGTTAGCGAATATTAGAGATCCTTCTAGTGTTAAGGAAAGTTTTTTTCCTATCATGTTTTTTCCTAAATAATGCAACCAAACATCATTGTTATGATTTATTACTTGACCAAATACGTTATTGCACAAAGAAAATAACACGAACAAAAATAGTGGTGTTTTAATACTTTTTTTCATATTTTTTTGTTTAAGGGAGCGCAAAGGTACAATAAAAAATAAAAAAATATTTTTTTTTCACACACATTTATAAAAACACTTACTTTTTTGAAAAAACACCCCTGATCTTAGTCCCTCACAAACAAATTAGTATCAATTAGTTAGGAGTAAAACATTCTTTTCTGAAAAAAGATTAGATTCTTTATTTCATTTAATTGAAAGCCTTTTTACTTCTCCAAAATCTACTTTGTAAGTAAAAGCATCTTTAAGAGGTTGTTTTTCTAGGTAACATATTAAACTTCTTATAACACCTGCATGAGTAAAAATAACTAATGGTTTCTCTAATGTCATTTTTTGTATTGTTTCCCAAAATTCAACTACTCTTTCGTATAAAACTTGAAAAGACTCTCCCATAGGAACTGGAATGTTTACAAAATCTTCCATCCAAGGATTTAATTCTTCCTCTGGTATTGCATCCCATTTTTGTAATTCCCATTTTCCAAAATTCATTTCCTTTAATCGGTTGTCTACCGTTATCTCTTGTTTTGAAAAACAATATTCAGCCAATTCTACACAACGTGTCAAAGGACTAGTATATACGAATGCTTTTACTGGTAATTGTTTTTTTATCTCTTGAAATTGTTTTAAAAAATTAGGTACTAAGTTTACATTGCTCTGTCCATAACAAACTCCTTTGGGACAAATGGTTTCGGTATGGCGTACTAAATAAATTTGCATAGTGTTAGAAAAGATAAAAGGGTTACTACTTCGCTAATCTGTTCTAAAGCTCCTAAACAATCGCCTGTGTATCCTCCAATCCATTTGGTAAAATACCGTCCCATATACAAACGTGTGAGGAGCAAAGCGGGTAATACCACCAAATAATATGGATTGTAAATACAAGCCATACAAGCCAATGGTGTTAATCCAAAGAAAAGGACTCCTATTACTTCATATTTACTAAAACCTTTGGTTATAGGTTTACTTTTACTTAATTCATCTTCTCTTACATACGGTAACGTAAAGGAAAGTGAAATGGCATTTGCTCTGCTTATACTATGGTAGGTAATAAATAAAAAGCTTGCATAAGCATATTGGTTCCAAGAAGGATTAGGGATTCTGTTCATTATTTCAAAAAGGAGTAAAAACTTGACTAGTAATAAAAGTACAACTCCTATAGCTCCATAAGCTCCTATAGCGCTGTCTTTCATAATTTTTACTATTTTTTCTTTTGTCCAACCTCCTCCAAACCCATCGCAAACGTCCGCAAATCCATCTTCGTGAAAGGCTCCTGTAATCAGCACGCCTGCTACCATGGAAAAAACAGTGGCTATTAACAATGAAAAAAGATAATGAGCTCCTAAAAATACTAAATAAGATAGACTTCCTACTAACCACCCTACTAACGGAAAATAACGTGTTGCTTTATTTAAATAACTAGGATCATGATGAATATGTTTTGGACACGGAATACGTGTATAGAACATTAACGCTGTAAAAAAGATGTCTAGTTGTTTTTTCATTTTTTTATGAACCTTAGGTTATGAAAATAGCCTCTTTAAAGGCTTTCACTAACGCCTGCTTCTTCAAAACTTGCCATTTGATTTAAAAAATTAACGGCTCCTTGTATGATTGGAAAAGCAAGGGCTATTCCTGTACCTTCTCCTAGTCGTAATCCTAAATCTAGCAATGGTTTTCCTTTTAAATAGTGCAACAAGTTTTTATGTGCTTTTTCTTGTGAACAATGACAGAATATGGCGTTTTTTAGGATTTTTGATTCATAGGTATACGCTACTAAAAAGGCTACTGAACTAATAAATCCGTCTACTAGAATTAACATATTGTTTTCAAAGGCTTGAAGCATTCCTCCTGCCATTTGATAAATTTCAAATCCACCAAAATGGGCTAATTTTTCATCTATCATGGAGGATCCTTTGTAATTTTGTAAAGCTGTTTTTAAAATAGTTGTTTTTCTATCTAATGCGTCATTAACTACTCCTGTCCCACTCCCTACACAATCTTGAATTGGAATTTCTGTTAAAATACTCATTAATACAGCAGAAGTGGCTGTGTTTCCAATACCCATTTCTCCAAAGCCAACGCAATTAGAGCCTTTTGTGTGTATTTCTTGTACAATTTGTCTTCCTTTTTGTAAACATTCTTTAAACTGCTCTACTGACATGGCAGCTTGCTCTAAAAATGATTGAGTTCCTTTTGCTACCTTTTGATGTATTATGGGTAATGAATTATCAAAATCAAAATTTACTCCTGCATCAATTACTTCTAATGTCAATTCATTTTGTTTTGAAAACACATTAATTGCTGCCCCACCGTTTACAAAATTCAAAACCATTTGAGGGGTTACTTCAGCTGGATAAGCACTTACGCCTTCTCTTGCTATACCATGATCTGCTGCAAAGACTAAAATATGTGGATTTCGTATTTCAGGTGTAAGTGTATTAAAAACTTGCCCTATCTGCAAAGCTATACTTTCTAATTGACCTAAAGCTCCTAAAGGTTTGGTTTTAAAATCAATCTTATGTTGTAATTTTTCTGTTAAACTCATCACTTCTTATGTTATTTTTCCCAAACTAAAAAACAATAGTCTTGGTAAATTTCTTTTTTATAATTAGGTAATACAATAGGATTATCAAATAACGGGCAGTTAATTACTACTGTGTGAAACTCTCCATTTTCACCACATGGATCTATATTTAATTGAATTAATTTTTGAATCATTTCCTTTGTTAAAATTTCTCCTAAAAATTCTACTCCCATAGTAGTATTACAGGAAACAATCATACAAACAATATTTTGTTCTATCATTTGTTTTACCAATTCTAAACGATCTTGTTGCCAGAGAGGTAAAATGGCATTTAATTTGGCTTCTTGGCATACTTTTTCTTCCCATTCTTTATGAGGTGCTAAATCAATATCTCCAAAAATAACGTGTTCTACTTCATAGTTTTTTTTTAATTGATGAAGTGTTTCTATGTATTTTTTTTCATAATCGCCCCAAGTGGTTGGTATTCCTATGAATGGTATTTTTAACTGATTGGCTTGCTGCTCTAAAATAAGTTGTGTTAATCCGTGCGAACGGGATACTTTTCCGTTTTCATTCATCATATTTAAAAGCACTGTCGGTTGATATCCTGATTTTATGGCTTTTATTGTTGCGTAACAGCTGTCTTTACCTCCACTCCAAGAAAGAATTGCTTTCATTATTTCGTATGAGTTTTTATTCTATAATTTATAAACGATAAACGCTACTTAATTTCTACAGGAATTCCTGAAATCATCAAAATTACTTTATTTGCTTTTTGAGCTAGATATTGATTCATCCAACCTTGTAATTCGGTAAATTTTCTTCCTATTTCGGTCTGAGCATGAACTCCCATACCAATTTCATTTGTAATAATAATAATATTTGTATCTTCTTGAAGTAGTATTTTTTCAATTTCTGATTTTGCTAATTCTAGTGATTTTTCAATATCATTTTGGGTATCCACAAAAAAATTAGTCAACCACAAGGTTACGCAGTCAATCATGGTTACTTTTTTAGAAAAATTGAAATTGCTTATGTATTTTTCTTCTTCAACATTCGTCCATCGGTGGTCACGATCTTTTTGATGTCTATCTATTCTTTTCTGAAAATCACCGTCCCATTTACGAGCAGTAGCCATATACACGGGATTAGACGATAACTCTAACGCTAAATCTTGGGCATACGCGCTTTTACCTGAACGTTCGCCACCTGTTATAAGATACAACATACACTCTGTTTTTTGGCTGTAAAGATATTTAAAACTTTATCTTTGCTTACAGAATACTAAAAAAACATTATAACTTACTTTTGTTTTCTTACTAAAGTACGTTATTTAATATATATAATTATGGGTACTTATAAAATTCAGATTTTAGAAACAATAGCCGCTCTAGTCATATATATATTTCTTTTTTTCTTTACTAAAAATATAATTAACAATACATTAAAAAGGACCTATATTGAAAGAACAAGGAGAAAAATATCTATTAAGGCATTACATCTTCTAATAACCATTGTGTTTTTTGTTTTAATTTCCGGAATTTGGGGACTGGAACAAAATGAAATAGCCCTCTTTGCTAGTAGTATCCTAACTGCCTTGGGAGTTGCTTTTTTTGCTCAATGGTCTTTATTGTCAAACATAACATCAAGTTTAATACTTTTTTTTAATCATCCTCTTAAATTAGGTGATACCATAAGAATACTTGATAAAGACTTTCCTTTAGAAGGTGAAATTATTGAGCTTACCTATTTTTTTGTTCATTTAAAAACTGCTGATGGGCAAACTATTACAATTCCTAATTCTTTGATTTTACAAAAATCAATTTCAATAATAGAGAAGCCTGATACTACTTCTTAAAAACATATTTAGAATTATACAATTGATTAATACTTCTTTTTAAGGCAAAATATATTTTATCTTTGTCAATCATTTAAAAATTTAATTTTTCATATACTGTTATGATAAAACTATTGCGATATACTTTTTTTGCTTTGCTTTGTTCTCTTGCTATACAATGCAAAAAAAATGAAATCACACGTATTGTTACCCCTCAAAAAAACAATATTCTAACAGATGCCACTGCTTTTACCTTACATGAATACGAAAATTATTCTGTCATAACAGTTACAACTCCATGGCCTAATGCTCAAAAACCGTTTACTTATGTTCTTACCAAAAGCAATAAGAACATCCCTGATAGCTTGAAACAGTATCTTCAAATACAAGTCCCTCTTAAGAACCTTGTAGTAACCTCTACTACTAATATTCCTTTTTTAGAAATTTTAGGGGTAGAAAACAAGTTGGTGGGTTTTCCTCATACTGACTATATTTCGTCTGATAAAACTCGAAAATTAATTGATTCTGGAAGAATAAAAAACTTGGGAGAAAATGAAAAAATTAATATCGAACAATTAATTAATCTAGCTCCAAACGCATTGGTTGCTTTTGGAGTGGATGGAAATAACCCAACCTTAAACGCTATTGAAAAAGCAGGAATCCCCGTTCTAATTCAAGCGGATTGGATGGAGCAAACACCTCTAGGAAAAGCTGAATGGATTAAGTTTTTTGGTGCTTTAGTAGGAAAAGAAAAAGAAGCTAAAAACTATTTTGATCTAGTTAAAAAAAACTATTTAAATGCACTAGAAATTGTAAAAACGGTTCAACAAAAACCTACTATTCTTTATGGTACAATGTATCAGGATCAGTGGTATATGCCTAAAGGTGATAGTTGGAAAAGCACCTATATACAAGATGCGGGGGGCAACTATCTTTGGAAAGATGTAAAAGGTACAGGAAGTATCCCTCTGACTTTTGAACAGGTTTTTGAAAAAGGACAAAATGCTTTGATCTGGATTGCAACGGGAGATATTACAAGTTGGAACGAATTTGGAAAATCAAATATTCATTACTCTCAATTTAAAGCGTATCAAAATAAGAAGGTATATACTTTTGAAGGGAAAAAAGGGAAAAAAGGAGGTACTCTTTTCTTTGAATTTTCGCCTAGTCAACCCGATAAAGTACTGAAAGATTACATAAAAATTATACATCCTGAATTATTGCCTAATTATCCATTTACATTTGTAACGCCCATACAATAAAAGTCTTGAAAAACAAAAAACTCTTTTTTGGTTTTATTCTCTTAAGCGTAATTCTTTTTATTTTAGACTTATGTTTAGGTTCTGTTAGAATCCCTATACAGGATACTTTTCAGGTTTTAATAGGCAACAATGCTTCTAAAACTACTTGGCAGTATATTATTTTAAATTTCAGACTTCCTAAAGCTCTAATAGCGGTAGCCGTGGGTGTAGCATTACCTATATGCGGATTACTCATGCAAACTCTTTTTAGAAATCCATTAGCGGGTCCTTATATTTTAGGATTAAGTTCAGGTTCCAGCTTAATGGTTGCTTTCGTGATCATGGGAAGTAATTTTTTACCCCCTCTACTTGTTCCTCTTTTTACATCGTCTTACGGAATTGTCTTTGCCTCTATCATGGGGTCTCTGATTGTTTTGATAGCAGTCCTTTTAACGGCTCAAAAAATAAAAAACACTATGTCTATCTTGGTTATTGGATTGATGTTTAGTCATTTTACAAGTTCTATTATCAATATTTTAAGTTATTTTTCATCAGCTGAACAGTTACAAAAATTTTCTATTTGGTCTATGGGAAATTTAGGTAGTGTGCGTTGGGAAAATATTTATTTTATTTTTATCGTTTGCGGCATTACGCTACTTTATACGATCCGTCTTCTTAAAAATTTAGACGCTCTTTTGTTGGGAGAAAATTATGCTAAAAGTCTAGGTGTTCCTTATAAAAAAACTTTACATCAAATTATTTTAATAACGAGTGTACTTACTGGCATACTCACGGCTTTTGTGGGACCTATAGCTTTTATAGGGTTTGCAATTCCTCATCTTGCAAAAATTATTTTCCAAGGCAGCCAACATCTTCACCTATTTATAACCACCTTATTAACAGGAATTTGCATTATGCTTCTTTGTGATATTGTTTCTCAGGGTTTTGAGGTAGCTATTCCTATAAATGCTGTTACCTCTATTATAGGTGCTCCTATAGTAGTATGGCTTTTGGTAAAAAAACGTACTCTAAATTAATGAAAAATCCAATCATTTTACAAACCAAACACCTTAGTATTGGCTATACATTTAAAAAAAATCCAATTTGTATAGCTCAGAATTTAAATTTAAATTTTGAAGCGGGAAAATTAATTACCCTTATAGGTGCTAACGGAATAGGGAAATCAACTCTTTTAAAAACGCTAACAGCTATTCAATCTCCTCTTTCGGGTGAAGTTATCTTAAACTCTTTAGACATTCAAAAATACACGACTATTGAATTAGCAAGAAACTTAGCAGTTGTTCTTACTGAAAAACTCCCTTCTAGTAATCTAACCGTTTATGAATTAGTTGCTTTAGGTCGTCAACCCTATACCAATTGGATTGGAACGCTTACACAAGAAGATCGTCTGAAAATAAAGGAAGCTTTAATTCTAACAGAAATAACAGCTATCCAAAACAAGAAACATTACGAAATAAGTGATGGTCAGTTGCAAAAAACATTAATAGCAAGGGCTTTAGCTCAAAACACCCCTTTGATTATTTTAGATGAACCTACCACACATTTAGACTTACATCATAAGGTTGCTGTTTTTAAGTTGCTAAAAAAGTTAGCTCACGAAACCCAAAAGTGTATCTTATTTTCTACTCATGATATTGATTTGGCCCTTCAGTTAAGCGATGAAATGGTTGTTATGACTCCTGATTTTGTTGTACAAGATCAACCTTGTGTACTAATTGAAAAAGGTGTTTTTAATTCTTTATTTGAGGATGAAGACATTCTATTTGATAACGAAAAGAGAAAATTTATATTTAAATAATCCCAATTAAAAAAAATAGGTCAATTTCTTATTTATTTGATCCATTAACCACCAAAGTATAAGTGTTAAAAAACAAATAATAGGATATTTTAATAGCCAATCATAAAATCCTTGTTCGGGCAATAATTCATTTACCATTCTTATAGCATACGGATGACACAAATAAATTCCTAAAGAAAGTGTAGCTGGTATTGTTTTTTGAATGAACGATTGGTGGGATTCATTTATCCAATAAAAAGTCAACATACTTAATAAAGGAAGCGTTAAAAGAAAATCCATTGCTTTAACCTTATATTTATAATACATTCCTACTTCTATTAATAATATAATCCATAATGGGATAAATAGCCATTTGAATTGGGGTATCTCATCTTTCCATTTATCATACATAGTCCCAATCATCATCATAGGTAAAGCAAAAAATAAATAGTTACGTGTTGTTCCTATTATTTCATACAAAAACATAAGATCTAAACGATTTGATTGAATTCCTATTTGAAAACTGTAACCCAATATGAGTAGAAACAGTATTAACTTCGTTTTTATCGCAGTACTTAAATTTCGTAAAAGATATAACAAACCTACCGCTATAGTTGTGGCTAATAAATACCATAAATGCCAATAACCGTAAATAAGTTTTAAAATCATATCTGATTTAGAAAACCAACCTAAATTATAAAATCGGATTAAGTCAGGTAAATAAATGAATTGCCAAACCACATATAACAATAAAATTCGCTTGGTATACTTCCACAAATAAGGTTTATCATTTAATTTATTTCGCAAAAAATAACCTGAAATTAAAAAGAATGTAGGTACAGCAATTCGAGTTATACCACTGGCAATTTCATAGGAAATTAGTCCTTCTATCCCTGTTACTTTAGAAACAGGAAAAATATGTAACGCAATGACTAAAAAAGCCATTATTATTTTCAGTACATCAAGATTATTATTGCGCATTTTTATATCTAAAATAATTGTAATACAAAGACCAAACTAAGTTTTTAGATCGTAATTTAGTTTAAAAAAATGATATTTAAAATTCATTTACTTCAATTACTTCTCCTGCTTTCAACCCCTTCAAATTAACATTTCCAACTCTCACACGGACTAATCGCAAAGTAGGGAATCCAACTGCGGCCGTCATTTTACGTACCTGACGAAATTTTCCTTCGGTAAGTGTAATAGATAGCCAACTAGTAGGACCGTGGCGTTCGTGGCGTATGCGTCGACCTTCGCCAATGAAATCAGGTAATGTTTCTAGGATTCTTGCTTCACAAGATTTGGTAGTATAACGAACACCCTTTACTCCTATTTCTACTCCGTTTTTCAGTTTTTCAATAGCTTGGGGAGTTACAACCCCATCTACTTGGGCAAAATATTCTTTTTCGATGGTTTTACTTCGTACAATTTCGCTCATCATTCCGTCTGTGGTGAGCAATAACAATCCTTCAGAATCTTCATCTAACCTTCCTATTGCCATCGTACCTTCAGGAAAATCAAATAATTCGCCTAGCTTTTTCTTATTTCGCTTTTTCTCGTAAATAAATTGGCTTAAATAGCCGTGGGGTTTATGGAGTATAAAATGACGGTGAGTTTCCATAATGCAAAATTTAATTTTATAGATTAAAAAATTTATTTTACTTCCTCATTACCTCCATCTATGAACTTTGTATCTTTTACAAAAAACTCTTTTGGCAAATAATGCTCACTAAATTTTTGCTGATAATGATTAAACCACATCACTTTAAACATTGTATTAGAAACTTTTCTCTTTATCTTTTTTTCTCCATTAGAATAGAATAAATCCTTGCTTATTTCTTCTTTTATACCTGACAAAACAAAATCAGGAGTTTGAAATGAAATATTTGAAATTTTCTCATTATTGTTTTCATATGATTTTCGATGTTCTAATTTTTTTGTTTTAAATTGAACTACTTCACCATAATTATAATCTGCTAAATCATAACTTTTAACTTCATCAATTAATTTTGAATCAATATTTTCGTTAGTTTTTTTGTCCTTTCTGTAATATTTTAAATCATTATATTTTTTCAATAAATCACTATAAATAATGACTTCAACAAATTCACTTTTATTGGCATTAAAATAGACACAAGTAAATTTTATCAACCCTGAAATTTTACACCCCAATTCTTCACTGTGTGTTTTTTTCTTTTCTTCATCTTCATAAAAAATTTCTTTCACCAACATTAAGGGTGATGTTTGAGCAGGAAACTCAATTATTTTATGATACTCTCTGAATAAGGCATGGGATTTAATTGCAACGATATCTCCTATCTTAAAATCTTGGTTTTCTTCACTATTGTTTTGACTAGCTTTCATTTATTTGATTTTTATAAAAGTAAAAATAACTATTTTTACAAAAGTAAAGTAAGGAAGTTCTTTAGTTATTGAAATAAAACATTTGTTGAACTATTGTGTTTCAAAAGAAACCACTTAATCAAACCTCTTTTGAGGGTTAATAAATATGTAGATTAAGAGAAGTGTAATTGATTGATTGAATACCTCTCCCAATATTGGGTTCAGTATTAAATCAATTAGGTCTGTACAAATTTCGGGAAAGTTTGCTTTCTCTAGTATTAGTCTCCAAACTAATAGATTTGTTACAGTCGCAAGTAATTCTAAAGGATTTAATGTAATCATAATTTCTAATGGATTATTCATTGACGTAAAATGATAACGGGAGTCGAGAACTCGGCTAATGGTTCAGTTTCATTGAAATGTTACGTTTTATTTTTTAAAATCCGTGCGAGAACTTCTTTACTACTTTTAAACAAACTATGATTAAAACTAAAGATTGGTTTAAAGACAGAGGATATCCTCATTTTTCTAATAAAACTCCATTATCAATTAAAAAAGATATCGAGAGTTATGTTTCTAATCCTGAAAAAGTTGCACATCATTCATTCTTACCTTTGATCTTCAAAGAAATTAAACAAAGGAGATATAAACTTTCAGATTTTAATGGAATAAAAAGACATTCTCATAAAAAAATAGATAAAAAAGGAAATATTGTTTCAAACACTAAAATCAGAGAAATTCTTTATGCTTCACATATTGATGCTCATATATATTCCTACTATACTCAAAAAATTATTAGTCCAAAATATGAAGAATATCTAAAAAAGAACATTGAACTATCTAATTCAATATCAGCATATAGACAAATAATAACTGAAGATGGATTAAAATTTAAAAACAATGTTCATTTTGCAAAAGACATTTTCGATGAAATCAAGAAAAGAGAAAATTGTGTTGTCTTAGCTTTTGATGTAGAAAACTTCTTTCCTACACTAAATCATAAAAAATTAAAATTAATTTGGGCTAAAATTTTAGGTTGTAAAGCATTACCAAAAGATCATTACAATATTTTTAAATCTGCTACACAATTCACATATGTTAAACTAAATGATCTAAAAATCAAGAATAAACATTTCGACGAAAAAAAGTTAGCACAACTAAAAAAAGAAGGAAAACATACTTTTTTTAATAATATCAAAGAACTAATTGATTCTGATATAATTATTCATAAAAATCAGAAACATAAAAAAGGTAAAATCATTGGAATTCCACAAGGATTACCTATAAGTGCTCTTTTAGCTAATATTTATATGCTCCCTTTTGACGAAGCAATTGTAAATGAACTTACAGTTAAAAAAAATGTCTTTTACAGACGATATTCTGATGATATTATTGTAATCTGTAAAGAAAGTGAGGTTGATACAGTTGAAAATTTTGTATTAAATAAGATAAAGGAAATTGACTTAATTATTTCAAAAGAAAAAACAGAAAAAACTTCATTCAAAAAAGAGAATGAGAAATTACAGTCATTTCAAATAAAGGGTGATAAATTAATAAAAGATATACCTCTTAACTATTTAGGTTTCGAATTTTATGGTTATAAAATATTAGTCAAATCTAAAAACTTAGCAAGTTTTTACCGAGAAATGAAACAAACTATAAAAAGAAAATCAAAAAGAATTGAAAAACTAAAAGAGAAGAAACTTTTAGATGAATCTCCTATTTTTAAAAGGAAAATCTACAGACTCTATAGTTACAAAGGAGTAAAATCAAGATTGTTGCCAGCTAAAAAAAGTGAGTTTAAAAATGGTCGATTAGTAGTTAAACCTTTTTGTCGTAAATTTAGAGGTAATTATATTAAATATATTTATAATGCTTCAAACGAAATGAACGCTCCTGAGATAAAAAAGCAAATAAAAAATCATTGGAAAATCCTTCAAACTACATTAAAAAAATATAATTTTTCAAATATTAAAAATGAATTATAAATTTACAACAAAAAAACAAAACCATGTCAGACACACTTATTGTACTAGCCACATTCATCATTGCCTTAGGAATAGGAATCTTCTTAGGGAAAGTCATCTTTTCGGCTTCGGCTAAAACTACAACCGCTACTTTTGAGGAAAAAATTAACGGATTACTTTCCCAAATTGAACAATTGAAATCACAATTTCAGTCAGAAAAAGGGACTTGGGAAAAACAATTATCGCAACTTAATCATGAAAAAGATGCTATTCGGAACGAAAAAGAAGCCCTTGCGATTCAGCTCTCCAAAAAGGAAGTTGATTTTGATAATTTACTCGAACGAAATAGAGAACAAAAACAAGAAGTAGCACAACTGCAAGAAAAATTCACGAAAGAATTTGAAAACCTTGCCAACAAGATATTAGAAGAAAAATCAACTAAATTTACTGAACAAAATAAAGAAAACATAAAAAATCTCCTTTCGCCATTACACGACAAAATCCAAAACTTTGAGAAAAAAGTGGAAGACACTCACAAAGAGAGTATTGATTATCACGCAGCATTACGCCAACAAATTTTAGGTTTGCGCGAAATGAACGCACAAATGAGTAAAGAAACCCTCAATTTGACCAAAGCATTAAAAGGCGATAGTAAAATGCAAGGGAATTGGGGTGAACTAGTGCTAGAACGCGTACTTGAAAAATCGGGTTTAGAAAAAGGGCGCGAGTACGAAGTCCAACAAAGTTTTACTAACGACGAAGGGCAACGCTTGCAGCCCGATGTGGTCATCAATCTACCTGATGGTAAAAAAATGATCGTCGATTCTAAAGTAACGCTTACTGCTTATGAACGTTTTATAAACGAAGAAGATGAAACTCTAAAAGAGCAATACCTAAAAGAACACGTCCTTTCTTTAAAGCGTCATGTAGATCAACTGGGCGAAAAAAACTATCATGATTTATATAAAATAGAAAGCCCTGATTTTGTGCTACTTTTTGTTCCTATAGAACCCGCGTTTGCCATTGCTTTACAGGAAGATGCCACTCTTTACAACAAAGCTTTTGAGAAAAATATTGTAATTGTTACACCATCAACCCTTTTGGCTACACTAAGAACTATTGACAGTATGTGGGCTAACCAAAAGCAACAGGAAAACGCTTATGAAATTGCCCGTCAAGCGGGAGCTTTATATGATAAGTTTGAAGGATTTGTTCAGGATCTTATCAAAATTGGAAAACGTATGGATGAAGCTAAAAATGAGTATTCAGGAGCTATGAATAAATTAGTTGAAGGCAAAGGGAATTTAATTACCAGCGTTGAAAAACTCAAAAAAATGGGAGCTAAAGCTAAAAAATCACTTCCTGAAGCCATTATTAATCGAGCAGAACAAAATGAAAATAACTTAATAAACTAATAATTGTATGTTAAAAAAAATTCTTTTACTCAGCCTTGGTACTTTTGCTCTTTGTTTTGCTTTGTACTTTACTCTTTTGTACTATGCTACTTATAGCGAAGGCACTCGTACCGGAGAATTAATTAAATTCAGCAAAAAAGGTTATATCTTTAAAACGTGGGAAGGCGAATTAAGTCAAGGCCTTTCAGGAAACAAAATTTTTGCTTTTTCGCTATTGGATAGTGAAAACAGCACCATTCAAAAATTAAAAAATCTAGAGGGACGTTATGTAAAAGTAACTTATATAGAACGTTATAAAACATTTCCTTGGTGGGGAGACACCACTTATTTCGTAACCGATGTAAAAGAGGAAAAATCTCCTATATTTAACCGATAGTTTTCATACTATAAAACTAATTTACAGGCAGGAATGATATGTTATTTTTAAAAAAACACATAATTCTATTCTTTCTTCTTTTCTTTTTTATATGCTGTCATAAAACTGAAATAGAAGAAATTAATCAGACAACTAAGGTAAACGACATAACTAATTCATCAAGTATAAAATTAAATTTTTTAGATGATTTTATTTTCCCTTCAAATCAATATTTTCAAAATTTATTAATTGGTGGTTTATCTGGTATAGATTATGATTTTGAGAAAGATCGTTACTATATTGTTTCTGACGATCCTAATACCCCTCGTTACTATATTGCCAATATAGTAACTAAAAATAACACTATTAGTAAAACTGTTTTTACTGACATGATTATTTTTGATACAAAAGAAAATTTTTATTCTTCTCGGTTTTTAGACTTAGAGAGTATCGTTTTTACAAACAATCAAATAACGTTATCATCAGAAGGAAGCATTTATGGCAATCAAAAACCAAGTATTTTTAATTCCGATGAAAAAGGACATTTTTTATCCGATTTTTCTATCCCTCCTATTTTTTTCCAAGAAACTAGGCATAATGGTTCTTTTGAATCCTTGACAAAAAGTGTAGATAAACAAGGTATATGGAGTGCAAACGAATTACCTCTTAAAACAGATGGATCAGAACCAGATTATAAAACAACAGATTCTCCTGTTCGATTTACTTTTTATGATTTTAATACAAAACAAGCTACAAAAGAATTTGTTTATGAATTATCTCCTCTTACCAAACCTAGAACAGGAAGCGGAGACATAAATGGTGTATCTGATATTTTAGAATACAAAAAAGATCATTTTTTAGTAATAGAAAGAGCCTTTCAAAATGAAAATATTGTAAAAATATTTGAAGCTTCTATTCATTCAAACACTACAAATTCATTAAACATAAAAAGCTTAAAATCAAAAAAGTATGTCCCTATGAAAAAGGAATTGGTTTTGGATTTTAGTGACATAAAAAAATATCTAAAACAGTCTAAAATAGATAATATTGAAGGTATCTGTTTTGGAAAAAATTTACCCAATGGAAATAGAACAATTTTGGTTATATCAGATGATAATTTTCAACAATTTGGCCCACAACTCAATCAATTTATTTTATTTGAATTAATTGAAAAATGATTTTAAGATAACTTTATATAATGAATACCCTCTTTAAAACCGTAAATGACTCTAGAATAGTTATTTCAGAACTCATGTTACCATCACACACTAACTTTAGTGGTAAAATACACGGCGGCTATATTTTATCTTTATTAGATCAAATTGCTTTTGCCTGCGCTTCTAAATTTTCAGGACATTATTGTGTAACTGCATCAGTAGATACTGTAGATTTTTTAGCTCCAATAGAGGTCGGCGAATTAGTAACTCTTAAAGCTTCTGTAAATTATGTAGGTAAAACGTCTATGATTGTAGGGATACGAGTAGAAGCTGAAAATATACAAACAGGCTTTGTTAAACATTGCAATTCATCTTATTTCACTATGGTTGCAAAAGATAAAACAGGGCAATCAACACCTGTTCCAGGTCTTATTCTTAGTAATTTTGAAGATGTTAGGCGCTTTTATAATTGTATCAAAACAATCTCTAATAGAAAAGAAAAGCAACAACACGAAGATCATTTTAATTATAAAAGCCCTGAAGCTCTAGCTCATCTATCAGAATACAACGTAGAGGTTGATTTGAAATAAGTAAAAGAAACTTTTCTAAAAAGTAATATTTAAAAGATTTAATTTTGTTACTACTTTAGTAGTCTAGTAGGAAGAAGAATCAAACAAAATTAGACAAAACAATATCAGACTTTTAGAAAAGTTTCTTTTTTTACAATAATATTAAAACACTCTTACTAAATTAAATCCAAAGCTAATTTCTCCTTTTGCCCAATTACCAGCTGTTCTACCTAGATAACCTGTATCGTGCATAGCATTCGCATTGGTAAAAAACATTTGAAATATGTGTCCCCCTGTTTCTAAATCTACTCCAACTGAAAGAGGATCTCTAAAATTTGAATTTTTAATTCTATTCAAGTGTGCTGCATAATCTACATTTAAAGAAAATCGTTTACTTAACTTATAACGACCTCCCATACCTACTGCAAATTGTGCGTTTTTTTGCTCGGGATTAAGAACTACATTTTCATAAAAAAAAGTAGGAGCTAACTGTAATGTTAGTTGATCGTTGAATTTTCTTGACACTAATACTTGCGAATTATAAGAAAGTCGATGTTTAAATTCTAATAAGGGATAAGCTTCTTTTTTCATAGCCGAATTAATCGCCAAAGCATTATATCCTACTATTGTAAAAGGAAATCCTTCTTTCTTTTGGCTTATAATTTTATATTTTATTCCCGCATCATAAGTCTTAGCAAAAGTGCTTCTTGAAAAATGCAACGTGACATCATCTGTTAACCCATAAACCATTTTTAGTTGAGTAGTAGCTCCATCTAACCCAAAAAAGTTTTCAAACCCTGAGTTCAAAAAACCAAAACGGTGAGAAACAATAAAATATAAATCTCCTTTTGATGCCAATTTTGTTGACTCTAAATTTACAATCTTTAAAGATTTAAATGCTGATTTAACGACTTGTGAGTCGTTATTTTCTACTCCCTTTAACAAATCATCTTGTGCCTGCAGATTATTACTTAACACAATAGAAAATCCTAATAAAATTTTTTTTAACATACTTTTTAGTTTTTTAACATCTAAACATCAAATAAATAAATTATTTTTGCCATCATTTGTATAGACAAATATATAAATTTAATAACTAAAATCACTTATTATGAAAAAAACATTTCTGTTTTTAAGCTTTTTAACAATCAGTTTGGCAAGTTGTTCTAAAGACAATGAACCTTCTATTTCAGGTCCTACCACGACTACGACTACTCCTACTGGAGCTAAATTAACTTATGAAGCAAACGCTAAGGCTATTTTCACAAATAACTGTATAGGTTGCCACCCTACTTTTGCTTCATACAGTGGTGTAAAAACAAACATTAATAACATCTTAGATAGAATACAAAGAGATGGCGCTGGAGTTATGCCTCGTTCAGGAAAAATGCCTCAAGTTAACATTGATATCATAAAACAGTGGCAAGCTGATGGCTTATTAGAAAAATAATTTTTTTTAAAGTAGCTAAAGAAGCACACTTCCCCCTAAAGTGTGCTTGCAAAAAAGTTAATTAATGATTCAATACTATTAAAACTATACAAATAAGTTATGAAAAAACTATTTTACTCCTTGATTTTACTTATCAATTTACACTCTTGGTCTCAAGAAAAAAGTATAGCAAAAAACGGAGTTATAACATTTGAGGCATCTGTTGCCACTTTTGAAGAAATAAAGGCTACAAGTTCCTCTGCTGTATGTGTTTTAAATTCTAAAACAGGAGATATGGCCTCGGTCATAAATATTAAAACTTTTAAGTTTAAAAACAGCTTAATGCAAGAGCATTTTAATGAAAACTATATGGAAAGCGACAAATTTCCTAAAGCTATTTTTAAAGGAAAAATAGAGAATTACAATACTTATAATTTTGATAACCAAACAAAAGTTCAAATAAATGGTACTTTTGAAATTCACGGAAAATCAAAAAATATGACGGTACCTGCCTTATTAAAAAAAGAAGGAAACAACTACATTCTTATAGCTAACTTTATTTTAAAGCCAGAAGAATTTAATATTGAAATACCTAGTGTTGTTGGCTATAAGATTGCAAAATCAATAGAAGTATCTACTACTTTTAAACTATTAGGTCAATAAAACCTTATATTCATTTCTTTTTTAGTTATATCTCAACATTTTCAAATTGATTTAATCGGTCTATATGTAAAATAGTTGAGGTAAAACTATTATTATGTTCGTACATAGGTTTAAATTTAGCTCCGTATACTATTTCATCAAACGTATAAGAAGTTCTCTTTACTACATTATTGCTAAACATATCATCAAAAGCTTTCAAAAAGATAATCACTTCTCCTTTTTTTGATGGATCAAGTCTAAAACCTGT
>NZ_PCMX01000080.1:10754-36013 GCF_002530675.1 Flavobacterium columnare NBRC 100251 = ATCC 23463 | reverse complement strand
GCTTGTAATATTAATTCAAAACCAAATTGTCCTTCGGCTTTTAAATTTCCATCTTTTTTTAAATGACTTAGTTCTATATTTCCTTCAATATTTAATTTACCATAAAATTTTAAGTCAAAACGTACTTCTGCATTTGAGGTATATGCTAATAAATCTAGAGCTGTAATCACGGCTTCTGATGCTGGATGTAGTTTTTTACCCCAAGCTATCAAATCAATAACAGCTTCAGCGCCTATTGCTGGTTCCGCTTTTGCAACTAATCCTAGGATTGGAGCTAATAGAGAATCTTCTCCTTTTTCTTTTCTTTCAAACTTGTATTCCCATCCTGCACCGATGGAAATTTGTGGTGATAAAACTTCAATAGTAAGTGGAGTTCTGCGAACTCTCTCCATTATACTTGGGTTCATTCCTGAAGTAGACAAGTCTTTATTTCTACCTGTAACGCTATCTACAAACTGTTTTGTTTTGATAAAAGAACCTATAAAAAGTTTTACTTTTTCTGAAAATTTTTGGTCTAATTTTGCTTCTTCTGAACCATTCCATTTAGCTTCAATAGACAAACCGAATGTGGTTTCTACTGTTCCATCAAAACCATCTATATCTGAGGCTTGTGCTTTGAGCACCGCATTTTCTACTCTATGTTGTCTCATTTGTACCCAAGTATCTCTATAATAAATAGGGTTTTTCATTCCATAATTAAGATGAAATTTCCAACTTACATCCGGATACACTTTTATTTTTGCAATCTGATTAGGATAACGACAGGTTGAAATGGGAAGAAAATAGGTTTGCGCCAAATCCTCTTTTAGGATAAAATAATTAAATAACCATAGTGTATTCAGTGCTTCTTTTTCTAACGGATTTAAATGGTTTTGTTTACTTTCTAAGGCTGTTTTATTATACATATACTTAGGCATGATAAGTATCTTATCATTTCCTTCAAATTTATAATCTATTCCTTCTTGCCAACCTTGAGTCTCCGATGGATTATAACTATTGTCAGTTCTTATTACGTCATAATCTTTTTTATTTTGTTGGGTAATAGGAGTCTTTGCCTTTTTGAGTTGTTCTAAATGAGTGTCGTCTTTTTTTTCAGGGTATATTGATTTCTTGTTTTTATCTTTTGATTTTTGAGCCGTATATACTTTGTCTACCTGAAAAACATTTTTGGACTCATTGTGTTTTTGTCCTGATTCTAAAAGTAATCCTTGACAAAATACCTCCTTTGTTGTAAGTTGATCTATGGTAATAGAAATGTTTTTTCTTTCGTCTCCTGTTATAATTCCAAAAACTTTTGTCGTTCGGTCTATCGGGTTAGTTGTGTCTTCTTCATCAAAAAGAACAAGTGCTTGTTTTTCTGGATCATCATCGTCTTTTATAGTAA
Organism: Flavobacterium columnare NBRC 100251 = ATCC 23463; assembly: GCF_002530675.1. Taxonomy (GTDB): domain Bacteria; phylum Bacteroidota; class Bacteroidia; order Flavobacteriales; family Flavobacteriaceae; genus Flavobacterium; species Flavobacterium columnare. The sequence continues at coordinate 34,629 of NZ_PCMX01000080.1, read as the reverse complement.
TTTTAGAATATCCGCAAGGATCGTATTCTCTTCTATTGTATTCAATATCTCCAATGTATTGAATCATATTGCTTTTTTGGACTTCTTGTCGGGCTAAAATTTCGCTCATAAAGTCTTTTTGTACTCGGATTCTGCTTGAAATAGAGTTTTCGGTATTATCTACATCTTTAATTAATAGGGTTGTAGAATCGTATTGATAGAGGTTATGTGTAGGGTCTGATAAAAAGTTTCTAAATTTTTGAATGATATAAAGGGGTTTTCCTATAAAGCTGTAGTCTTTTTTGTAGACAAGGGCTATTATAGAAAATTGTTTTTCTTTCAAATCGCCTTTTCTCCAGTTTTCGTAATCTAGTAATATGGTGTATTTTCCAAAAGAGTTTACGCCGTTTTCTTTTTTATCTATTTCAGGCATAGGATTTTCACCACTTGACCAAACGCTTGCTTGTTGTATGGTTGATAAATCAAGGGGTTCTCCTTCTTGGGCGGTTAGGTTTTGGTTGCTGGGGGTGTTTTCTACTATAAATACTTGTGAGTAGAGGGGGGTGTTTTTTTCGGAGCATAAGTTATGGTAGTGTACAGATAGGTTGGCGGATTGCCCATATTGCCAGTTTTTTTCGCTGTTTTCAAAATACGCAAAATTTATTTGTGGGCTTGATACGGGAATTATAAAAAATGTAAATCCTTCTTCGGGTTGGTCTGTAAAAACAATAACTTTTTGTATGTGTCCATAGTAGTACATAGATTTGCTATTGCCTAATAATTTAACGGTTAGGCGGTCTCCTTTTTTATAGGATTTGTTCATTCCTTTGTATTTTATAAGGGAATCGCCTTCGTTTAAAGCCCATAATTTAGGCGGAATGTCTTGTCCTTTTTTACAGGCATCTAAAAAAGCAGATTGAAACACAACAGCCCACTTGATATTAGAAGCCATTTTGTGGTCTTCAAAGCACGAGGCATCTAAATAAAATTGAGCGTTGTTGGTAAAAGCTGTGTCAATAATGATGACATCGTTTTTTTTAATTTTTTTTCGATCTTCTTCTATCTTTTTTAGGGTGTGAGCATCTATAGGCTCTTTTTTGCGTCTGTAAATTACTATTTCATCTCGATCAAATTTACAACGAATGATTTTAGCCATAATTATTCTATTATCATGTGGTTGTAAGGCTCTTTTTTCTCGAAGTTGCTCATGTTGATTACCGGTAGTATATGAGCTAGTAATTCAGGATCTGCATTTTTTAAATTTTGTTTTGTGGGTTCGGCAGTTTGTCCGCTTTTAAGAATAGTTATGCAGTCTTTTCCTCCAATAGGGCAGGTGGCTTTGCTTTCTTTTGTAAGAGGATGGCCTTTAGAGGAACCGTAGGTTACTTTTTTATAATAATGATGCCATTCAGTAACACTTGCGTTACAAGGGTTGTTGTTTGTTTTTTTGCAAGAGCCAAAGGTGTTTTTTTCAAAAGTAGCGCCTATGTCTTTATGAGTGGCTGCTAACTTGCTTTTGCCTTCATGATCGTTAAGATAGTATTTGTTTTGAGTCAAAACTTTTAGAGTATCAGGAGTTGTACCAAAATTGCATTTGCACAAGGCTCCTTGTACTAACATTTCTTGTAGTGCCATGGTTTAGTTAGTTAGTTTGTTTGTTAAAAATAATCAATTATTTGATAATTCAAATGCTTTTAATCGGTATTTTCTATGTTTTTTATGTTTTATAAAAGAAGAAAAATATAAAAAAGCTTTTTGATAAACTTCCTCTTTAGTATTGGTAAAAAGGGTGTAAGTATCATTTTTTTCATCATAATATTTACAGCCTCTTTCATAACTTCCTAAGTCATAGCCCTCTTCTTTTATTATGGCAAAGTTTAGTTTGTCACGATCCGTATACATCCATTTGTTTCTTTTTTCATCTACAAAACTTACAGCGTATCCATTACTATAACTTTCTGAAAAAGAAACCAAGTTATCTTTATTAATGATTTTTACACAATATCCTAAAAAATTTAGACTTGCCTCAGTATACAAAACCAGTATAGGGTTTTGATAACGGTATTCACATATCGGACTAAATAGATCAATAGGAGGTCCTTGATAAATCATTTTTGGAAAAATAATAGGTATATCAACCGTGGTTCTTATAAATTTAGTAAAATAAAAAAACGCTAGATGAAAAATTTCCTCCGCAGTTTGAGTATGCTTGATTGTTTTGTTATTCCCATAAAGAGTACTTCCTGAAAGAATAGATAATTCAAAATCATATTCTTTATAAAAATATTTTACAGACATATTGCCTGTATAGATCCATTCATTCTCCCTTTCATCTCTAAACGATAGTACGTTCTGAATAGGATTATAAGTAAATCGAGTAAATTCTTGAATATGACGTATTTGATATTCGTCAGGATAAGACGATTTTTTGATACATATATCGTAATCATAGTTCAAAAAGACGGACATATTTTTTAATATCTGAATAGTATTCATTGCGTATGTTTTAATTTAACCAGATTATGCGCTAGGCTTTGTGATGAAGATAAAAAGAGCAAAGAAGGTAAAAAGGCACTGAAATTTTTTACCACAACTATAGTTTTACTATATTGAGGAAAACAAAAAGGAGTATTTTCTTAGATTCAAAGTCATTTTTTATATCTGTAACAAATTTCTAACGAGTAATTTGGGTTTAAGGGAAAATTATTTCCAAAAATCCCAAAATCTTTTTTTATTTTTTTTCTCTTTGTATATTCTGTATTGTTCTTCTTCAAAAAGGATCCATTCTTGACGAGTATAATTTTTTCCTTGATAAGTCTTATAAATTTCGGTGTCTTCTCCTTCGTTTTCATCTACTAAAAAAGGACTTTTGAAGGATAGGGGCGTTTTTTTATTATTTTGAGTTTCTTGTTGATACTGCGTAAATTGAATCCGCTGTATGTGTGTTTCTATTCCGTCAGCATTTTTTGAATAAATTTCAAAATAAGCTCTTGTATGTACCGTAAAAAGATGGTATACATCTAAATGAAAATATACATTAAGCCTCATATAAACTTTATTTTCTAAAATAGATGCTTTTTTCTTAAAGGAGGAAATAAAGTAGGGGTGTGCTGGCATCTCGTCTGATTCAAAATGAATTTCTACACCATGATAATCCGTAATTTCAGTATGTATTCTTTGTTTTCCGCTGAACTGTATAGGATGTTCGTAAGGAACAACAGGAAGAAACAAAAAGGTTTGTACTGTATGCTCTTTTCCGTAATCAATGTATTTAGGATGAAATAACAGACTCCAGAGCCAATCATTTGTCATACTTTTTTCAAAAACTCTTCTATTTTCAAGATTTTTTTCAAAAACCTCGTAAAAAGATTGCATAATTTTAGACGTATATTTTTGAGTAGCCTTTGCTTTATTTCTATGCCATCGGCCGTTTACAATCTGATTAAAATTACTAATTCCCAAACAAGACCCCGTTTCATCCATTCTTACCTGAAGAGGATAAATGGTGTTGCATAGCTCATCGGCTATCATTTCATTGATGAAATCAGGCTCATGCTGGTTAAACCAAATGTTTTTTTTGTATAGATCTAATAACCAAAAGTCTGTGTGATTACGAGTAATGATAATTTCAGCAGCATAATCCATCTGTTTGCTAGGAAAAGTGTTTTCCTCATCAAAATATTTTAGAGATATTATATACTTTCTAGGTTTTATCCCTCCTAAATTCATTTGGAGCGTGTTATTGTCTAAAGGAATCGTATTTTGCATAGCAATTGTATTTTATGAATATCAAGACACGTGATGTAAAAATATAACAAAAAATATATTTTACAGTTAATAGGTTTTTTAAATTTGATATTTTTATAAAATAATGTATTTAAACTATAAAATAGAACAAATTTTTACATGCTATTGGTGGGCTAAAAATAGATAGTTTATTTGTGGGAAATTATTAAGAGCTTAAAAATAAGAGGGTGTCTGAAAAGGTAAGACGGAACGTTTAGTCTGTCACTTCCATAATAAGAGAAGGCAGATTATTAGCGTTATGTGATTTGCTTCGTCTATTCATTTGGTTCGAGCCATCTTGATTGAAATGACAAGATTGGGACCTTTTCGGACAGCCTCTAGAAAATGTATTATAGATAAAAATGATTTTCAATCTACAATAAATCAGTATTCTTTTACTCTTATTATAAAATCTAATGCTTAATAGGAACCTAAGTAAGATTTATTTTTTTATGACCATTAGACTCTCCTTTTTTTATAGATTAGAAGAAACGGTGCTGTATTTTTTTTGAATTACTTGTGCGTGGTGTATATTATGTCCAACGACCATAAAACCTAGTGATCGAGCAGTCAAGATAATTGGGTTTGTGACTCCTTTGAAATCTAACATTTCTTCTGTCATACTTTTATAGAGACTAATGGTAGCATTTCTTACGTTTATATAGTCTTCTCGTAAATCACTTACTTTATAATTTACTGATTTGAGATTTTGGATGTATTTGTTTTGATCAAAGCCTGTTAGTTCTGTAGCATCAAATCGGGAAAAGCGCAATGCTCTATAAGTAAGTATTCTTTCAGTATCTATGATATGAATAAGAACTTCCTTTGTAGTCCATTTATCTGGAGCATAAGCAAAATTTTCTATTTCAGGAGTTATGCTATCTATTAAGGCAAGGGTGAAATTTTTGCTTTTCTCTAATTCTTCCACTAAATGATCGGATTCTATAAGATCAAAAAAAGAATGAAAATAAGCAGGTGCGTTTTCGTAAATAAACGGATTGTTCATAATATGATTTTAGTTTTAAAGATTATTTAAATGATAAGGTTAAAAAAAGAGGATCTGCATTCCTAAAAGTAGGCGGTTGCTCAATGATGGAAGCCATTCTTTTTTTGTTGATTTTAAGGGTTATGTCAGCTTCGCTTGTAAATAATAAAACAGACATAAAAGGGTGTTGTATATAAGGAATCGTCTCGTTTTCTAGTTCCGTTAGGTCAACTATTTTTTCAATTTCTTGAAGACCTTCTTTGTATATTTTGTGCGTAATCAATAGTTTTAATTGGTTTTCAACCAAAGTAACTTTAACGTATATGTTTTGTAGTTCGGGTTTTCCAATCGTTTTAGCTAAAGTAAGTTTGGCAAAGGTTTTGTTCGCAATGCTTTCTTTTACCAAGTTAAAAAAAAGAGTATAAGTTTCATTGTATGGTATCATGATTTGATATTTTGAAAATTCTGGAGATATAGATTTTTTTTAACAAGCCTCTACAATAGTAGGCCTCTTTGTTAAAAAGAAATAAAAATTATTTAGTAAAGATAATTAATCGGTTTATAATATCGAAATCCGAAAAGCCAAAGGATTCTGCAATCCAACGAATTGTTTCTTTTTGATACATAAAAACATGAGTGTGGTCATTTTTATAATACCATTTGTTGAACTCTATAGAAGGATCGTATAAATGAGTCATACAATATAGTTTTCCTTTTGGAATTAAAAGATGATGTAGTAGTTCAAATTCTTTATTAGGATGGTGAAAATGTTCAATCACTTCACAAGAAGCTATATAATGATATCGTTTGTTTAGTAAATCTGTCGTATTATGAAAATAAGGATCGTATTGTAGGATTTGATATTGATTATCTTTTAATACTTTAGATATTGCAGAGTTGGTTCCAGCCCCAAAATCCAGTCCCGAATCTTCTTTTGTAAAGTCTTTTAAAACAGCAGAAGTTATGGGGGAAACAAAATGAAGGTAACCTTTGTCTTCTACATCATTATTATGGAAACGATAATGTTTTTCTTCATTTTCAGAACTCATATACTGAGAAGGATCTAAAAAAATTCCTTTGCAATTTGTACATTCGTAATAGAGTCTTGATTGGTAGTTGTTGAATAAAAAACTCGTTTGTTTGCAAAGGGGACAATTAGGATGCATTATTTATTGGTTTAAAAAAAATGAGTATTGCTTGCTGTTCTGAAAAAACAAAATCAAATATAAAAAATCCCTAATTACAAAAGTAATTAGGGAAGTTTGTATAGGTATTTGTTCTGATATCAGAGGGTGTGTTTATTTTTGAACCAAAACCCATTCACCAGAAGCTAATAATAATTCAGCTTTTTTATACTTCATGGTTTCTGTTTGACCACTCATGATGTGTTTGATGGTCACTTCATCGTTACGGTTGATTTTGGGTTGATCACGAACAATAGTTTCAGTAACTGTATTTTGTTGAGGAGCATTTGCGTTTTGTATTATTTCGCGATGGCGCTCAGCCTGCTCTTCCATATTTAATACTTCTTCTTTGCTTTCTATATAATGATCTTGGTGTAATTCTTCTACAGCTTCTTGGATTTGTGTATTTTGTTTTGGCAAATCTGCTTTAAATAAGAATGAAATAACCTCTTTGTTGATTCCTTCTAACATACTTTTAAATAAGTTAAAAGATTCAAATTTGTAAATCAATAAAGGATCTTTTTGTTCGTGAACAGCTAATTGAACGGATTGTTTTAATTCATCCATTCTACGTAGGTGTTTTTTCCAAGCTTCGTCTACAATAGCTAACGTAATGCTTTTTTCGAAATCAGCAATTAGTTGTTTTCCTTGTGTTTCGTACGCTTTAATTAAATCTGTTACAACGTTCATTCCTTTTATTCCATCTGTAAAAGGAACTACAATACGTTCAAAATGGTTTTCAGGATCTTCGAATACATTTCTTATGATAGGAAAAGCTTCGTTTGCATCGCGATTGTTTTTGTTTTGATAATATTCGCTAGCTGTTTTGTAAATGATGCCTGTTATTTTTGTTTCATTTGAGCTTATAAATTCGGCCTCTGTAATGGGAGAGGGGATAGATAAATAGCGAATAAGTTCAAATTCAAAATTTTTGAAATCTTTTGTTAACTTATTTTTTTCGACAATAGAATCACACACATCGTAAATCATGTTGGCAATATCCAGTTTCAAACGCTCTCCATGTAAGGCGTGACGACGACGTTTGTACACTACCTCGCGTTGTGCATTCATAACATCGTCATATTCTAACAAACGTTTACGAACCCCAAAGTTGTTTTCTTCTACTTTTTTCTGTGCTCTTTCTATAGATTTGGTCATCATTGAATGTTGAATGACTTCACCTTCTTTTAAGCCCATTCGGTCCATGATTTTTGCTACACGATCAGAACCGAATAAACGCATTAAGTTGTCTTCTAAAGATACGTAGAATTGAGAACTACCTACATCTCCCTGACGACCTGCACGACCGCGTAACTGACGGTCTACACGACGTGAGTCATGACGTTCAGTACCAATAATCGCTAAACCACCTGCTGCTTTTACTTCATCACTTAGTTTAATATCAGTACCACGACCTGCCATGTTGGTAGCAATGGTTACTACGCCTGGTTTACCTGCTTCTGCTACAATTTGTGCTTCTTGTTTGTGCATTTTAGCATTTAATACATTGTGCTGAATACCTTTCATTTTAAGCATACGGCTTAATAATTCAGATATTTCAACAGAAGTAGTACCAATTAGTACAGGACGACCTTGGGCTACTAATTCTTGTACATCATTTGCCACGGCATTAAACTTTTCGCGAACAGAACGATAAATTAAATCCTCTTTGTCTTGACGAGCAATGGGTCTATTGGTAGGAATTTCAACTACGTCTAATTTGTAAATTTCCCAAAATTCGCCTGCTTCTGTAACTGCCGTACCCGTCATACCTCCTAATTTATTATACATACGGAAGTAGTTTTGTAGGGTAACGGTAGCGTAGGTTTGTGTAGCTTCTTTAATACGAACGTTTTCTTTTGCTTCAATGGCTTGATGTAATCCATCTGAATAACGACGACCGTCCATAATACGACCTGTTTGTTCGTCTACAATTAAAATTTCACCATCCATGATCACATATTCTGTATCTTTTTCGAATAAAGTATATGCTTTTAATAATTGGGTTAAGGTATGGATGCGTTCACTTTTTACTGAAAAATCAGCAAATAAAGCTTCTTTTTTTTCTGCTTCTTCTTCTTTAGAAAGATTGGCTTTTTCTATAATTGCAATTTCGGTTCCTATATCCGGTAATACAAAGAAAGTATCATCGGTATTTTTGGATAATTCTTTAATACCTCCTTCGGTTAGTTCAACTTGGTTGTTTTTTTCTTCGATAACAAAGTATAATGCTTCATCTACTTGAGGCATTTTACGGTTGTTATCCGCCATGTATTCATTTTCTGTTTTTTGAAGTAATTGTTTGGTTCCTTCTTCTGATAAGAATTTAATTAAGGCTTTGTTTTTAGGCAAGGCACGATGTGCTCTTAATAAGTTTAATCCCGCTTCTTTAGTATTGCCTTCTTTGAAAAGACGTTTTGCCTCAGCTAAAAATCCGTTTGCTAGTTGACGTTGGATGGCAACTAGATTGTCAATAAAAGGTTTTAACTCGTTAAATTCGTGGCGGTCTCCATCTACCACTTGACCAGAAATGATTAGAGGAGTACGAGCATCGTCTATCAGAACGGAGTCTACCTCATCTACAATAGCAAAATTATGTTTGCGTTGTACTAAATCATCGGGCGTATGTGCCATGTTATCACGTAAGTAATCAAAACCAAATTCGTTATTGGTACCATACGTAATATCTGCTTCATAAGCTTTACGACGCGCTTCGGTATTGGGTTGGTGATTATCAATACAATCTACGGTTAATCCATGGAATTCAAATAAGGGTGCTTTCCAGGTACTATCCCGTTTTGCTAAATAATCGTTAACAGTTACGAGGTGAACACCATTTCCTGTTAAAGCATTTAAGTATAATGGAAGTGTTGCTACTAACGTTTTACCTTCACCTGTTTGCATTTCGGCAATCTTTCCTTGATGTAACACCACACCACCAATCATCTGTACATCGTAGTGAATCATGTCCCAAGTAACGGTTTTACCTGCTGCTTCCCAAGAGTTAGCCCACAGAGCATCATCTCCCTCAATAGTAACATAGGTCTTATTAGCAGATAATTCGTGGTCTTTTGGAGTTGCTTTTACACGAATTTGAGTGTTTTCTTTAAAACGACGCGCAGTTTCTCTTACAACAGCAAAGGCTTCTGCTAAGATGTCGTTTAACACCTTTTCAGAAAGTTCATAAGCTTCTTTTTCTAATTTATCAATTTCAGTATAAACATCTTCTCTAGCATCTATATCTTGAATGTTTTCTACTTCGGACTTTAATTGAATAATTTTAGTGTCTTTTTCAGCACGAGCTTGTTTGATTTTTTCTTTAAATTCAAAAGTTTTAGCGCGCAATTCATCATTTGTTAATGAACTTAATGGTTCCTCAAAAGATCTAATTTTATTAATTATGGGCTGAATGGCTTTGATGTCTTTCTGTGACTTATCGCCCACAAAAACTTTTAATATGTTGTTAATGAAACTCATACGTTTTGTTTTAAAATGTCTGTAAAAATACCAAAAAAAAAGCCTCTTAAGAGACTTTTTTAGTAGGTTTATGCTTAATACTCATCCTCATTCCAAAGATAATCTTCGTCTGATGGATAATCTGGCCAAATTTCTTCCATTGATTCATAAATCTCGCCTTCGTCTTCTATTGATTGTAGGTTTTCTACCACTTCTAATGGAGCACCAGTTCTAATAGCGTAGTCGATTAATTCGTCTTTAGTAGCAGGCCATGGAGCATCGCTTAAATATGATGCTAATTCTAAAGTCCAATACATCTCTGTAAAATTTTAATTTCTGCAAATATAATTTTTCTACTCAAAAAATCAAGTTTTTTTGATTTATTTTCAGTTGATTTTAAGAACATATAGATTGATGATCTTGGATTTGTAGGTATTCGATTTTTGAAGAAAATACAAATACTGACGGTCTTTTGAGAATCAATCTGCAATCGCTTTAAAAGGATGTTTAGAGCCTGTAAATTAGTTTGGGAAAACTTTTGCAATTCAATATTAGCAATGAACAATCAAAAGTTATTTTCTCGGGATCCAAGGCACCTCGTCAGCGTGCAAGTCTAATGACAACTTTCGTGCCAACACAAAAAGATAGTCAGAAAGTCGGTTCAAATACTTTAAAACGAGTTCGTCGGTGGGTTCTTCCTCGTGCAAATGGGTGGCTAAACGCTCGGCACGACGGCAAACACAGCGTGCAATATGACAATATGACACCGTAGTGTGTCCGCCGGGTAGGACAAAATGTGTCATAGGTGGCAAATCAGTTTCCATTGTGTCAATCTCATTTTCGAGGTATTCAATATCTGTTTCGGTCAAGCCTAAATTTTGTAAACGCTTTTGACCATTTTTTAGTACTTCTTTTTCAGGAGGTGTGGCTAAAATTGCGCCAAGGGTAAACAACCGGTCTTGTACTTCAATGAGCACGGCTTTGTACAACGGATTCATTGCTTGGTCGCGAATGAGTCCAATGTAGGAATTTAATTCGTCAACAGTGCCGTAGCTTTCAATGCGGATGTGGTGTTTGGGAACTCGCGTTCCTCCAAAGAGAGCCGTGGTGCCTTTATCGCCGGTTTTTGTGTATACTTTCATTTTTGAGGTTAGAGGGTTATCAGTTTAAAAGTTTTGTTGTACTAGGTTTCATAAAGTTTTACTAAGTGTTCTTTGCGAGCTTCGTGAAATTCTTTGTGAACTTTGCGGTTAAATTTTATAAATTCAAAAATATAAAAATGAAATTAAAATAACTTGAAAGGTTTTGTTTTTGGTTTCCATTTTTAAAAATAAAGTTTATTTTTTGCGAACGTCATGCGTTTCTTTATTTCAATTCTATTAAAAATAAAAAAGACCACTCTTTCGAAATGGTCTTTTTAAAAATATTTTTTTTGAAGTTTTTAGTATCCAAAAAGTTCTTCTAACGAAATCTTTTTCACCTCACCTAACTTTTTCATATCTTCTAAAGAGACTTTTTTCTCTGAAGCTACAATAGCATAAGTATAAGGTTTACCTGCTAAATGGGTGCTGTGGAAATTCTTCACATCTTGCATAGTAATAGCATCCACGGCAGTGTAGATTTTCTTTCTAGCATCGGTTGTTTCGCCCAATTGCTTGTTGGCTAAATACGTAAAAATAATATTGTCTTGCGTGATGCGCTCGGTTTGAATGTCTTTTTTAACGCCTGTTTTGGCTAAATCTAAATTTACGGGTAATTCAGGCATTTTAGTCAATAACTCATTCATAGCCGTTGTTGCTTCATTGAATTTATCGGCTTGACTCCCCACATAACTCATCATATAGTATTGTTGGTCTTTCTTTTGTGGCGCTACATAATACCCGTAAGTACTATAGGCTAAAGCTTTACTTTCACGAATGGTTTGGAAAACGATTGACCCCATACCGCCTCCAAAATAGCTATTGAATACATTTACGATTGGCGTTTTGTTAGCGTCATACATCTCAGTGTTTCTAATCCAACGGGTTTCTGCTTGTACCATGTCATAATCGGTAAATAAAACTTGGTTAGCTGTTTGTACCACTTGTTTGAACTCTTTTATAGCAGGTGCTGTTGCAAACGTAGTTGGTACTTTGTGCATAGCCTTTAATTGATTGACAACAGAAGGTAATGGTTGTGGACCATAATAAATGATCGTTTGCTCATAGTTGTTTAAATTATTAATACGATCTAATAGTTCTTGAGCTGTAATAGTTTCTAAATCTTTATCAGAAAGCGTATGGTTGAATTTGTTTTTAGAACCAAATTGAGCATAATTTGTTAAGCCTTGTAGGATAGCACCTTTGTTAGCTTTTGCATCCTTACGGGCTTTTGCAATACGAGCTTTTAATGCTTTTAATGCTTCTTCGTTCGTTTTTAAGTTGTTGATTACTTCTTCGTATAGTTTTACCGCTTTTTCAAAATTTTCGTGTAATCCTTCAATAGTTACAGTGGTATATTCTTCTCCTGTGCTTATATTAAAACTACAAGCAATTTTGTAAAATTCTTTCGAAATTTGCTCAGCCGTCATTTTATCCGTTCCTAAGAATTGAATGTATTGCGAGGCAATAGATTGTTTTAAATCATTCAAAGAACCTATTTTGTAACGGTATTTTAAGCGAAAAATATCATTGTCTGTATTGGCTACGTACAAAACTTCTGCGTTGTTAATTTTAGCTTTTTGAATGTCTTTATCAAAATCTAAAAATACGGGTTGTGCGGGTACACTAGGCATAGTGTTAATCATTTTAACAAAATCCGATTGTTTGTCTGCATTGGTTTCAACGGGTGTAATAGAAGGTTTTTCGATTTTGTTGCTTGCAGGTGCTTCTCCTTTGCGTTTTAAAATAGCCACATAGTTTTCACCTAAATATTTATTAGCAAAAGCAACGATATCTTCTTTTTTGATTTTTGACAAATCATTTACATAGGCTACTTGGTCTCTCCAGTCTAATTCAGAAGTAAAAGCATCCATCAAAGTACTGGCTCTTTCCCCGTATTTTTCAGTTTCGTAAATTTTTGATTTTTTGATGTTATTGATGATAGATGGAATCAAGTTGTCATCAAAATTACCTTTTTTCAAGTTTTCAATTTCAGCTAACACCAAAGTTTTTACTTCTTCTAAGGATTGTCCATTAGTAGGTGAAGCAGAGAAATACAAAATTCCATAATCAATTAACGAATACGTGAAGGCACTAGCTCTTAACAAACGTTGTTTTTTAACCAAATTTAAGTCTAATAACCCCGCTTTGCCATTGGTTAAGATCTGACCTACTAGGTCAGCTAATAACGCATCTTTGTCTTTATTGCCTGGTAAGCGATAGCCAAGGGTTAAGCTTTCTGCATCTGGACCTACAATTTCTTTAACGATAGGAGCTGAGATAGGGCTTTCAGGTTGGAAAGTATATTTAGCTACGGGTTTGTTTTGCATATATCCAAAAGCTTTGTCAATCTTAGCAATCATCATATCTGGATTAAAATCCCCAGAAAGGATGATTCCCATGTTGTTAGGGACGTAAAATTTATTGAAATAATTACGAATTTCTACTAACGATGGATTTTTTAGGTGTTCTACCGTACCGATGGTAGTTTGTTGCCCATAATTGTGTTTTTGAAATAAATTAGAAAATAAAGTTTCAAATACTTTACGACCATCGTTGTCCAACGTACGGTTTTTTTCTTCGTAAACCGCTTCTAATTCGGTATGAAAAATACGTAAAACGGGATTGCGGAAACGTTCAGCCTGTACGGCTAAATATTTATCAATAGAACTGCTAGGTACATCATCTGTATACACCGTTTGTTCAAAAGAGGTAAACGCATTGGTGCCTTGTGCTCCCATAGCAGACATCATTTTGTCGTACTCATTAGCAATGGCATATTTACTAGCTACCCCAGAAACGGAGTCGATTTTTTTGTAAATCGCTTTGCGTTGTGCTTCGTCTTTTGTTTTGTTGTATTGCTCGTAAAGGACATCTATTTTGTTCAATTCTACTTGTTCTTTTGCCCAATCTAAAGAACCGTATTTGTCTGTTCCTTTAAAGAGCATGTGTTCTAAATAGTGAGCTAGACCCGTATTAGTTGCGGGGTCGGTTTTGCTACCTGCTTTAACAGCTACATAGGCTTGGATTCGAGGGTCCTTGTTTGTTGGACTTAGTATTACTGTTAAGCCGTTTTTTAAAGTATAAAAACGAGCTTTTGTAGGATCGTTGGTTACATATTTGTAAGGGTATCCATTACCAGAGGCTTCTTTCCACTGATGTTGGTTTTGAGCAGAAGCAACTGTTGAAAAAAGAACAGCTGTTAAAATAAATTTAAGATTACTTAGCATTGTTAGTTTTAATTAATTTAAAAGTCAAAAAAAGTTGATATGATTAAAGAAAGGATAACGAAGGCTTACTATTTATTCCTATTATCACTTTCGATTATTCCATCTTTTAATCGGATAATTCTATGAGCGTATTGGGCAATATCTTCTTCATGAGTGACGAGAATGACGGTATTCCCGTTAGAATGAATTTCATTAAACAGTTTCATGATTTCTATTGAAGTTTTACTATCTAAGTTTCCAGTAGGCTCATCAGCTAAGATAATAGAAGGGTTATTTACTAATGCTCTTGCTACTGCCACCCGCTGGCGTTGTCCTCCAGAGAGTTGATTGGGTTGATGGTCCATACGATCGCCTAATCCTACTTGATTAAGGACTTCTTTGGCTCTTTGAGTTCTATCAGATTTAGAGTACCCTGCGTAAATCATAGGTAGTGCAACGTTGTCAAGTGCAGTTGTTCTAGGTAGCAAATTAAAAGTTTGAAAGACAAAGCCAATTTCTTTGTTTCTGATTTCGGCTAATTCATCATCTTTCATCTTGGAAACATCTTTTCCATTTAAAATGTACTGACCCGAGGTAGGGGTGTCTAAACAACCAAGAAGATTCATTAGAGTTGATTTTCCAGAACCAGAAGGGCCCATTAAGGCAACATATTCGCCTTTGTTGATTTGTAAATCAATACCTTTTAAAACGTGGATGATTTCACTACCTAATTGAAAATCCCGTTTAATGTTTGATATTTTGATTAATGACTTATCCATGTTATGAATACTTTTTATATTAGTGTTTGAATATAAAATTCTGTTACACTTAATATGTAAAAAAGGCTTAAGTTTTATTCACTTAAGCCTCTCTAAAACTCTATTTATAGGATTATTGCGCAACTTCAAAAGTTTGATTAACATTAGGAGAAACCTCTCTAACGTTTAATGATTCGCCATTAGTATCTAAAATCATTGCGACAAATTTCATTTTGTTTATATTTTTTACATTTTTTGGGACAGGGATGTTTAATTTTTTAACGAGTGAAGCATTAGCCTTAATTTCTCCTAGTGCATCTCCGTATATGTTTGTTAAACATTCTCTTAAAACATCATTATGAACAAAATCTTTTATTACAGAGCCGCCTCCGTAGTAACTAGTGTAATTAGATTGGTTAAAAATTAAACCATCTTCCACAACATAAACAACAAATTTAAGGTCGTTATAATCTTTAATAGATCTAACTTTTATGTCTAAGGTTATATTTCCAGAGTCAACAGTAGAACTCATTGCAATTCCTAGATCGGCATGATCTTTAGTTAGGTCGACTGCTTGTTTGATGTTGCTGTTTTGAGGTGTTTTCCATTCAATTTTTCTATTAAGTATACCTGTTGGGAAGCTCTTAATTACCGCAGGTAAAGTTCCTGGGTAGTTATAAGGATCAAATCCACCTCCGCTTGATCCTCTATGTATTGCTACGCTTACAACTTTGGTTGTACTTTCTTTCACTTTTGTAATACTATAACTTACTCTAGGACACCATCCGCACCAAGCTCCTGTATAATCTTCAATAAGGACATTTTTTGTAAATTTTGTAGAAGCAGAAGGGACTTGATTATCAACAGTTGCTTCAGGCAAAGGCTCTTTCGTTTCGTTTTCTTTACTACAAGATAATAGTAAAAAAACACTAAGAAATGATAATATTTTAGAAAATTTCATAATATTATTTTTAAGTTAATTCAAATAAATGTTTGCGAAGATGATAAAAAAAAATACTTTAGCAAAAAAAAAAGTAAAAAAAATCTTATCGTATGTTTAAAACTCTGAAGAATCTGTTTTTTGTTCTTATTATGAGTACTGCTGTTGCTCAACAAAAAATGCCTGATATTATATTAAAAGATCTAGAAAACAAGGAAGTATCCGTTAAAAATGACTTTGTAGAAAAGGATAAACTCTATGTTTTTACCTTTTGGGCAACATGGTGTGGCCCTTGTATTAAAGAATTAGAAGAAATGAATGAAATTCAAGAAGAATGGAAGCAAAATTTAAATTTTGAAATTATAGCTGTTTCAATTGACGATTCAAGAACTCAAAAAAGAGTAAAACCTTTGGTAAAAGGTAAAGAATGGGGGTATAATGTTTTATTAGATACCAATCAAGATTTTAAAAGAGCTATGGGAGTTGTTAATCCTCCTTTTACTATGGTTGTTAAAAATGGAAAAATTGTTTACACTCAAAACGGATACACACCAGGAAGTGAACAAGAATTATATAACAAATTAAAGACGTTGTAAACTCATGTATAAAAGAATAATTTCATTTTTTTGTTTATTTATTTCAACAATATTATTTTCTCAAGAAATTCAGAAGGAAGAGACTCCTAAAAAGGACTATGGAAAAATATTTGGTTTTTTTGAATCAAATGGACAATGGTATCTCAATGATAAAGGATTGAAAATTAACCAGCCAGATGATCCAGTACGTTCAAATAATTACTTAGGACTTAATTATAACTACAAACGTTTTACAATAGGTGTTCAAACAGAATCCTATGTAGATAATGCCTTATTGAATTTTAATCCTGAATATAAAAAGACAAATATAGGAACCTATTATTTAAATTATAAATCGAATAAACTAGACATAACCGCAGGTTATTTTTATCAACAATTTGGAAGTGGTTTGATCTTACGAACATGGGAAGACAGAGCGTTAGGTATTAATAATGCTTTAAGAGGAGGAAGAATAACTTATAAACCATTTGATTTTATTTCCCTAACTGCGTTGTATGGTAAACAACGTACAGGTTTTGAAGTAGCAAACTCTGATATTTATGGTTTTAATACAGATATTGATATTACTAATTTATTAAAAAAAGACTCTTTTACTCTTGAAATAGGGTTTAGTTATGTAGGTAGAAATGAATTGACAGATGTTTTACGTCCTAAATTTTTAAGTCTAACAAATGCTTATTCAGGGAGATTAAATTTTTCTAAAGGGGCATTTTATATTTCCACAGAATATGATTATAAATCACCTGATGCTGTGGTAGAATTTGATCAAATTGAAAACGATTTTATTAAATCAGGTTCTGCACTTTTGATAAATACAGGATTTTCAAAAAAAGGATTTGGTATTGATGCAACTTTTAGAAGATTAGAAAATATGAGTTTCTATTCAGAAAGAAAAGCCAAAGGGAATTTTTATAATGACAAAATAGTGAATTTTGTTCCAAGTTTAACAAAGCAACATCATAGTAGTTTGGCTAATATTTATGTTTATCAAGCACAACCTAACGTTTCAATGCCTGATGAAACTATCTTAAAAGCAGGAGAAATAGGAGGGCAGATAGATGTTTTTTATAATGTTAAAAAAGGAACTATGTTGGGAGGAAAATATGGTGCGAAAATAGCATTTAACACCTCAAATTGGTTTGGATTAGGAGGGAAATTTTCATTTGATTCGCCAAGAAACTATCAAACAGATTTTTTGAGTTTTGGTCAAAAATATTTTTCAGATTACAATATTGAAATTGATAAAAAAATCAACGAAAACCTTTTTATGAATTTCATATATGTTAATCAGTATTACAATAAAAAACAAGTTGAGGAAACGTATGGACTGGTTAAAACAAATTGTATTGGATTAGAAGGAACATACAAGTTTAAAAATACAAATCGTTCATTAAGAGTTTTAGGAGAACATCTTTGGGCAGACTCTGATAAGAAAAATTGGTCTGGAGGAACTCTTGAATTTAATTTCAATCAAAAAGTTTCTCTCTATGTTACAGACCTTTATAATTATGGTAATGAAGAAGTAGAAAAACGCCAACATTATTATAACTTTGGCGGTGTGTTTAGAAAAAAATCAACGCGTATCCAATTAGCTTATGGAAGACAAAGAGGAGGGTTGATGTGTGTAGGAGGAGTGTGTAGAATAGTTCCAGAAAGTAGTGGACTGTCATTAAATATAAATACCGCTTTTTAAAAAAAGTAAAGGAAAAGAAAGAGCATTGGTCATATCCGTATGATAAAATGCTCTTTTTCTTGTTCTCTTCTAAAGAAAACAAATCCCCACTGAAAAGTATCTATAGTTACCGTTACTTTAGGATGGTTTTTAATTACCGTCCAAGCTTCTTCCATGTCTTTTGACCAATGAATATCATCAAAAATCCAAACCGATTCATTCGTGATGGTAGGAAGTAATAATTCGAAATATTCTAAAGTAGCTTTTTTAGAATGGTTACCGTCGAAGTAAACTATGTTGAAAGTCGAAAGTCGAAAGCCGAAAGTCTTCAGATATTCAGAGAATTCCGTATTTATAAACTCAATATTGTCAAATCCAAACTTTTGACATTCGACTTTTGACTTTTGACTAGTAACTGAACATCCTTCTAAAGAAGTAATCTTAGCTTTTGGATTGCCCAATGCTAATGCAGAAGTCGCTAATCCTAAGGAAGTACCAATTTCCAAGATAGATTCGGGTTGGAAGTAGCGAACAATTCTGAACAATAATTCGGCTCTTTTTTTAGAAATACCAGCGTTTTTAGCAATGGCAGATATTTTTCGTGTGTTCGATTTAAATACACGCGAACCTGCACCAAAATCAATTACTTCAAGGATTTCGTGGTTTTGTAAAAGAGTATTGCGATATTCGTTTAAAATCTTGTATTCCGGATAGCGGGTTTTATCGTAAAAACATTTGGTTACTAAACGAAACACAAAAGGGGAGTGGACTCCGTGTTGGTTGGTGGAGTTTTTTAAAAAGGGAAAGTATGATTTTAAGAGTTGTAACACAGCGTTTCTCAAAGTTTGGCACAAAGAAACACAAAGAAAATATAAAATAAAAACTTTGTGAGACTTTGTGAATACTTTATGTTACTTTGCGAAACTTTTATTCCATTTTCGCAGAAAGTTCAAACCAACGTTCTTCATTTGCTTCTAATTTCTGAATGATTTTTTGAAGTTCATTAGCTTTAGTTTCAATTTGGTCGTCTGCAACACTTCCGTTTGAAAATAAATCTTCAATTTCTTTTTTCTTTGCTTCTAAATCTTTGATTTCACGCTCAATTTTTTGAAATTCTTTCTGTTCTTGAAAACTTAGACCAGATGAGGGTTTTTGATTTTGTTTCCAATTAGATTTTACTGTTTGAGTTTCATCAGTTCCTCCTTTGGGGGTTGGGATACTTGAATCTTCATACACTCTAAAATCAGAGTAATTACCAGGGAAATCTTCAATGATACCTTGTCCTCTAAATACAAATAAATGGTCTACAATCTTATCCATAAAATAACGGTCGTGGCTGACTACTAAAAGACAACCTGGGTAATCTAATAAAAAGTTTTCCAGTACATTCAGAGTAACAATGTCTAAATCATTTGTAGGTTCATCCAGTATTAAGAAATTAGGATTTTGGATTAAAACAGTACATAAATATAGGCGTTTTAGTTCTCCACCACTTAATTTTTCAACATAATCGTGTTGTTTTTTTCGATCAAATAAAAAACGTTCGAGTAAACCTCCTGCTGAAATAGTTCTACCTTTTGTTAACGGAATGTATTCTCCATATTCTTTTATGATATCTATAACTTTTTGTTCCGGTTTTGGGTTGATACCTGCTTGGGTATAATAACCTACTTTAATAGTTTCTCCTATAACTACTTTGCCGTTATCAGGCTGTATGGTTTGAGTTAAAATATTCAAGAAAGTAGATTTTCCTGTGCCATTTTTTCCAATAATACCAATGCGTTCGCCTTTGTTGAAAGTATAATCAAATCCGTTTAAAATAACACGATCGTTAAATTTTTTAAAAACCTTGTGAAGCTCGATAATTTTGCTTCCCATCCGTTCCATATTGATTTCTAACTCGACCACATTTTCCTTACGACGACTCATGGCTTTTTCTTTTATTACATAAAAGTCGTCTTGACGTGATTTTGATTTGGTCGTTCGTGCTTTGGGTTGGCGACGCATCCATTCTAATTCTTTTACGAAAAGATTTTTTGCTTTGTCAACACTTGCGCTTTCAGAAGCAATTCGCTCTTCTTTCTTTTGTAAGTAATATGAATAATTGCCTTTGTATTGATAAATTTTGCCGTTTTCTAATTCAATAATCTCATTACATACACGCTCTAAGAAAAAACGGTCGTGTGTAACCATGAATAAAGTAATATTTTCTTTGGCAAAATAATTTTCTAGCCATTCAATCATCTCCAAGTCTAAGTGATTGGTAGGCTCATCTAAGATTAATAAATCAGGTTTGTTAATCAAAATGATGGCTAGAGCCAAACGCTTTTTCTGTCCCCCAGATAAATTTTTTACCTTTAGTTTTAAATCTTCTAATTTTAATCGGAAAAGAATTTGTTTGTATTGGGTTTCAAAATCCCAAGCATTATGACGATCCATATTGTCAAATGCTTTCTGATAAGCTTCTTCGTCTTCTGGGTTTTGTAATGCTTTTTCGTATTGTTCAATGACTTTTAGGATTTCGTTATCGCTGGCAAAAATACTTTCCTCAATAGTTAATTCGCTTTGCAAATTAGGCTCTTGTGATAAGAACGCCATTCGGATTTCTTTTCGCATTATAATTTGACCACTATCTGGGGTGTCTTCTCCTGTTATAATGCGGAGTATAGAGGTTTTTCCTGCTCCATTTTTAGCTACAAAAGCAATTTTTTGGTCTTTATTAATCCCAAATGACAAACCTTCAAACAAAACACGTTCGCCGTAAGATTTTGATATATTTTCGACTGAAAGGTAATTCACAACTTTTTTTTGCAAAAGTAATGTTAAATAAAATAGTGTAAAAAAGAATCGGATAAAATTTGTATATTAGCGTATTATATTTTTTGTGAACAACTTTTATAAAAGTTGTTCACAAAAAACTAAGAACAAGAAAGAATACAAGGAGCATTATTTACTCAATGACCTCTATAGTCTAGATTCTGCAAGTCTGTAATTATATAAGGAATGATGTGTAGAAGACGTTTGATAAGCTTTGAATTCGATAAGGATTAAAAGTCAAAACGGCGTCTTAAAAAATAATATCATTTTAATAAAAATTTAAAAAATCAAATTTTAAAATCTAAATAATAGCAAGTATGAAAAAAATAATTCTAAGTGCAGTGTTGATATCCGTTTTTGTTAGTTGTAAAAAAGAATCGGAATCAAAAGGACAAGAAAATGCAGTTACTCAAGAAAAAATAGATCAGTACAATAACGATGAAATAGAAATGATGGAAAACACAGATACTGTAAGTTATGTGAGTGCTGATGGAAAAAGAAACCTAAAAGTTGTTTTTGTTTCAGAAAGTAAAGACGGAAAAAATTTCGTAGATATTCAGTTAAAAGAAGGAGATGCGTATGAACGATTAGGGGAAATACAAGAAGAAAAAGGAAATCCAGCTTATTCAAATGGCAAAAATATTTCTTGGATAACAAAAGAAACGGGAGGTAAAGGAACTTTAACGGAAAATGATAAAAAGACCGAATTTGTAATAAACTAAAAAAGCCGATTTAATCGGCTTTTTTAATATGATATAAAATTGCATATTTGCATTATGCAACTCTCCGTAATCATCTTAAATTATAACGTTTGTTATTTTTTAGAACAATGTCTTTTAAGTGTACAAAAAGCACTCGAAGGCATTGATGGGGAAATTATTGTAGTCGATAATTTTTCGAAAGACAATAGTTGTACAATGATGAAACAACGTTTCCCCAAGGTTAAACTTATAGAAAACAAGAAGAATTTAGGTTTCCCAAAAGGAAATAATATAGGCGTAGCAGAAGCTATTGGGGAATACATTTGTATACTAAATCCAGATACTGTTGTTGCGGAAGATACTTTTAAGAAAATTTTTGATAAAGTTGTTCAAGCTTCTTCTTTAGGAATTGAGAAGCTTGGAATCATAGGCTGTAAGCTAATAGACGGGACAGGGAATTTTTTACCAGAATGTAAAAGAGGATTGCCTACTCCTTGGGTTGCTTGCACTAAAATTTTAGGATTATATAAGATATTTCCAAATATAAAATGGTTTAATCAATACTATGCACAGCATTTGAATGAAAATCAATCAGGAGAAGTAGATGTGTTAGTTGGTGCCTTTATGATCATCAAACGAGATGTATATCTAAAAGTGGGTGGTTTTGACGAAGGGTGTTTTATGTATTCAGATGATATAGATTTGAGTTATCTAATACAAAAAGAAGGTTTTCAAAATTATTATTATCACGAAACAACAGTTATACATTACAAAGGAGAAAGTACTTTGAGAGATGAAAAGTATATCAAACATTTTAGCGATGCCATGCAGTTTTTCTATAATAAACATTTTGGGAGAGCTTTTTTGTTTAAAATTTTAATGAAAGGAGGAACGATTGCATTTGCATTATTTAAAAGTAAGCAACAAAAACAAATTTCTTCCATTATAGACGAATATATTTTATATACTCGAAGTAAAGAATTATATAAAAATTTTTCTAATACTTTTGAAAAAAAATGTACTCAGCAGAATGATATTAACGAAAATCCGTTATTTTCGCGTAGCTATCTAACTAAAAACAGAGTAGAAATTGTTTTAGATAATAATAGTTTTTCTTTTAAAGAAATCATTACATTTTTAGAAAAAAATAAGAATAGTGGTTTTAGTTTTAAGATTCTTCCAATGAATTCGGATTTTATACTAGGAAGTAACAGTAGTTATGATAAAGGAGAAGTCCTTTTATTGAAGTGAAAATTGTATTTAATGAAATTATTAATCAAAATAATTGTTAATTTTGCAATCTAGATAAGAAAACACAACTTTAGTTTAAAAATATGGCAAGGTTTGAATTAAAACTACCCAAAATGGGTGAAAGTGTT
Source organism: Flavobacterium columnare NBRC 100251 = ATCC 23463 (assembly GCF_002530675.1). Lineage (GTDB taxonomy): Bacteria > Bacteroidota > Bacteroidia > Flavobacteriales > Flavobacteriaceae > Flavobacterium > Flavobacterium columnare. The sequence goes on along the minus strand of NZ_PCMX01000080.1, from coordinate 12,028 downwards.
GCTGAGGCAACGGTAACCAACTGGTTAAAAAATGTGGGTGACCGCATTGAAATGGATGAGGCAGTGCTAGAAATTGCTACCGATAAAGTAGATAGTGAAGTGCCTAGTGAAGTAGCAGGAACATTAGTTGAAATTTTATTTCACAAGGACGATGTGGTTCAGGTAGGTCAAACCATTGCTATTATAGAAACAGAAGGAGGGGCAGTTATAGAATCAACTCCAAAAGTAGAATCAACTCATGTTGCAGAGGTTGTAAAAACCGTTGAGGTTGCTAAAGAAATAGTGGCTTCAGTAGATTTTTCTACTTCAGAAAAATTCTTTTCTCCATTAGTAAAAAACATAGCTAAAGAAGAAGGAATTTCATTAGTAGAACTAGAGTCTATACAAGGTACAGGCAAAGACGGAAGAGTTAATAAAGAAGATATTTTAAATTATATTAAAAATAGAGGAATACAGTCAGTAGAGACTTCTATTGCTCAAACAATAAAAACTACGCCAGTTGTTACAACATCAGTTCCTGTTTCGGTAAATGGAGAAGATGAGATTGTAGAAATGGATAGAATGCGTAAACTGATTTCTAAGTATATGGTGGAATCAGTGCAAACTTCTGCTCACGTACAATCATTTATAGAAGTAGACGTAACAAACATAGTAAAATGGAGAGATAAAGTTAAAAATACTTTTGAAAAGCGAGAAGGGGAAAAATTAACTTTTACGCCAATATTTATGGAGGCTGTTGCTAAAGCATTACGAGATTTCCCTGGAATGAATATTTCAGTAGATGGTGATTGTATTATTAAAAAGAAAAATATTAACTTAGGTATGGCTGCTGCATTGCCTAATGGAAATCTAATCGTACCAGTAATTAAAAATGCCGATCAGCTAAATCTAGTGGGAATGGCTAAAGCTGTTAATGATTTAGGGAACCGAGCAAAAGCAGGTAAGTTAAAACCAGATGATACGCAAGGAGGAACTTATACAGTTACTAATGTAGGGTCTTTTGGATCGGTATTTGGAACCCCTATTATTAATCAACCACAAGTAGGTATTTTAGCTCTAGGAGCTATTCGTAAAGTACCTGCGGTTATTGAAACACCAGAAGGAGATTTTATTGGTATCAGACAAAAAATGTTCCTTTCGCATTCCTACGACCATAGAGTGGTAGATGGAGCTCTAGGAGGGACCTTTGTAAAACGAGTGGCTGATATTCTAGAAGCTTGGGATATTAATAGAGAAATATAACTTGTCTACATAAAAAAACAAAAAATCCAAAT
>NZ_PCMX01000080.1:0-10730 GCF_002530675.1 Flavobacterium columnare NBRC 100251 = ATCC 23463 | reverse complement strand
ATTTGGATTTTTTGTTTTTTAGATTTATATCTTTGCGGTATTAACCGAACAATAAATTAATGGAGTTAAAATTAAATCGTCCGATTTGTTTTTTTGACTTAGAAACTACAGGGACAGATATTTCAAAAGATCGAATTGTTGAAATTTCAATAATAAAAGTTTTTCCAAATGGAAACAAAGAAAGTAAAACATGGTTGGTAAATCCTACCATTCCTATTCCTTTACAAGCAGCTGCTATTCACGGAATTTCAGATGCAAAAGTAGCCAATGAACCCACTTTTGCAGAGTTAGCTAATCAAGTGCACAATATGATTAAAGATTCTGATTTAGCGGGATTTAATTCCGATCGTTTTGATATTCCCCTATTGGCAGAAGAATTATTACGTGCAGGGGTTGATTTTGATATGAAAAATAGAGTTTCTGTAGACGTGCAGACTATCTTTCATAAAAAAGAAGAGCGTACATTAAGTGCAGCTTATAGGTTTTACTGCAACCAAACACTGAATAATGCCCACAGTGCAGAAGCAGATACAAACGCAACGTATGAGATTTTAAAAGCACAATTAGATCGTTATCCCGATTTGGAAAATGATATGAAAGTCTTATCAGAGTATACAACTCGTAAAAAATCCGTTGATTTTGCTGGATTTATAGCTTTAGATGATAAAGGGCAAGAAATTTTTGCTTTTGGTAAACATAAAGGAGCTCTAGTAGAGGAGGTCTTTGATAAAGAGCCAGGGTATTTTGGATGGATTCAAAATGCGGATTTTCCTTTGTATACTAAAAAAGTATTAACAGGTATTAAATTAAGAAAACTAAACACAAAACAGTAGATCGCGATTAATGAACAGTTTTTTTGATTTACTAATTCTTAATTACTTAAAAAATGAAAATAATCTGTATAGGTCGTAATTATACTGACCATATCACTGAGCTAAACAATGAACGACCAGCTGAACCAGTAATTTTTATGAAGCCGGATACAGCTATTTTGCCTAAACAATTTCCTTTTGTTTTGCCAGAATTCAGTAATGATGTACATCATGAAGTAGAAGTTTTGATAAAAATTAATAAAGTAGGGAAGTATATTGATCCTAAGTTTGCTCATAAATATTATGATGAAATAGGTTTAGGAATTGATTTTACAGCTCGTGATTTGCAAACAAAATTAAAAGAAAAAGGTTTACCGTGGGAAACTGCAAAGGCATTTGACGGTTCAGCGGTAATAGGTGACTTTTTATCGAAAAAAGATTTCAGTTCGTTAGAAAATCTTAAATTTGAATTAAGAAATAACTCTCAAGTTGTTCAAAAAGGAAATACCAATCAAATGTTGTGGAGAATAGATGAAATAATAGCTTACGTTTCGCAATATTTTACCCTAAAAACAGGAGATGTTATTTTTACAGGAACTCCAGCAGGAGTAGCAAAAGTGAATCCAAATGATATTTTGGAAGGATATTTGGAAGATAAACAACTATTTAAGATTCAAGTTAAATAATGGCGATTCATTACAATTTAGCAAAAGTATATGCAATATCAGATGATGATGATGATTTTGTACGTCAAATAATTACTCTTTTTGTAGAGGAGGTTCCAAGTGATATTAAGCAAATCAAAGAAGGGATTGAAGATAAAGACTATGTTAAAACGTATGGCTTTGCTCATAAAACAAAACCTACTTTAGATTTGTTAGGTATGGATGCCGCTAAAGAAGAAATTCTTTTGGTAGAACAATGGACGCGTGATCAAGGCAAAAAAAAAGAAATTAAAGAAGTGTATAAAAGTTTAAAAAATAGAATAAATGCAGCTTTAGAAGAAGTAAAAAAAGATTTTAACCTGTAAGAAAAAATTACCCTATTAGAAATAAAGGATTAGAAGGTGTTTTGGCAATGTCAGAATCTTTTAATCCTTTCTTTTTATAATAAATTTGTAAAAAAAAATAAAAATGAGAGCGGCTATTGTAACTATAGGAGATGAAATATTAATTGGGCAAATAACAGATACAAATTCTGTTTATATAGCAAAATCTTTAGATAAGATAGGAATTCAAACGATTGAAATGCTTTCTATATCAGATGATAAAGAGCATATTTTAAAAACACTTTCTTATTTGCAAAATCAAGTAGAGATAGTTGTTATAACAGGAGGTTTGGGGCCCACTAAAGACGATATTACCAAAAAAACCTTATGCGAGTATCTAGACGATATTTTAGTTTATGATCAGGAAGTTTTAGAACATGTGACCCAATTAATAGAGGCTTATTTTAAAAGACCTATAACTCAATTAAATAAAGATCAAGCATTGGTGCCATCTAAAAGTAAGGTTCTGTTTAATCAACTAGGAACGGCACCAGGAATGTGGATGGAAAAAGAGAAAACGGTCTTTATTTCCTTACCGGGAGTGCCTTATGAAATGAAACACGTGATAGATCATGAAGTAGTGCCTCGTTTGGTAAAAAAGTTTGATCGCCCTTATATCCATCATCAAACGTTAATGACCTATGGGGTAGGCGAAAGTTTGTTGGCTGAACGAATTGAAGAATGGGAAAACGGATTGCCTGATTTTATTAAATTAGCCTATTTGCCTAGTTCTTTTCAGGTAAGACTCAGATTGACAGCTAGGGGGACTGATGAGCAATTTTTGAAAGAAAGAGTGGCTTTGGAAATAGAAAAAGTAAAACCACTCATAAAAGATTGTTTGATAGGGCTAAATGAAGGTGAGACGATTGAAGTTATGCTGGGGGAATTGTTGACTCAAAAGAAGATGACTCTTTCGGTTGCAGAAAGTTGTACAGGAGGAAAGATGGCTTCTTTATTGACAGCCATACCAGGAGCTTCAGTTTATTTTAAAGGAGGAGTTGTAAGCTACGCCACAGAGGTTAAAGAAACTTTGTTAAAGGTAGATAAAAGGATTATTGATGAATGCTCCGTTGTAAGTAAACAAGTGGCAGAAATGATGGCTAAGAATGTACGAGAATTATTGAAAACAGATTTTGCTATCGCTACAACAGGAAATGCAGGACCTTCCAAAGGAGAGTCTGATGCAGAGGTGGGAACTGTGTACGTGGCAATAGCAACGCCTAAAAAGGTTATAGTAGAGAAATTTGAGTTAGGACAGCCAAGAGAAAAAGTAATAGAAAGGGCTGTAAATAAGGGATTTGAAATATTGTATAAAGAAATTTTAAAAAATTACTAAATATAGTTTGTGTAATCGTTTTATTTTTTGTTACTTTGCACCCTGATTTTGAATAACGATAAAACATAAGTATAATGTCAAGAGTTTGTGACCTTACAGGAAAAAGAGCGATGGTAGGAAACAACGTTTCTCACGCTATGAACAAGACAAAGAGAAAATTCTCTGTAAACTTGATTAAAAAACGTTTTTACCTTCCTGAAGAAGATAGATGGATTACTTTAAGAGTAGCTGCTTCTACAATTAAAACGATTAATAAAAACGGAATTTCAGCTGTGCTAAAGCAAGCCCAAGCTAATGGATTAATCAAATAATCTATTCCTAAATTAAATATATTTTAAGATGGCAAAGAAAGGTAATAGAATTCAGGTAATTTTAGAATGTACTGAGCATAAGACTTCTGGTGTACCAGGAACTTCTCGTTACATCACTACTAAGAATAAAAAGAACACTCCAGATAGATTAGAAATTAAAAAATTCAATCCTATCTTGAAAAGAGTGACTGTTCATAAAGAGATTAAATAATTTAGAGATTTTTATACGTAAAAATTTCAATTAAAAAATGTAAGTCATGGCAAAGAAAACCGTTGCAACCCTACAGACAGCATCTAAGAGATTATCAAAAGCTATTAAAATGGTGAAATCTCCTAAAACTGGTGCTTATACTTTTGTTGAGGCTATCATGTCTCCTGAAGAAGTTGATGAATTTCTTAAAAAGAAATAATTTTATCTATTCAATATAACAAAGCTGCTTCTTTCTTGAAGTGGCTTTTTTGTTTTATATTTGCTAAAAAATAGTGTAAAATACTTTCTTATAGGGTGTATTTTTGATTTGTTCAATTGGTAGATCATTGTTGTAAATCGTAAATCATATATAGTAAATGAATTTCTTTAAAAAAATTTTTTCTTCAGAAAAAAAAGAAACACTTGATAAAGGGTTAGAAAGATCAAGTACTTCTTTCTTATCTAAATTAACTAAAGCAGTTGCTGGTAAGTCAAAAGTAGACGATGATGTATTAGATAATTTAGAAGAAGTATTAGTTACTTCTGATGTTGGAGTTAATACAACCTTGAAAATTATCGAACGTATTGAATCACGTGTAGCACGTGATAAATATTTAGGAACTGATGAACTTAATAAAATATTAAGAGAAGAGATAGCCTCTCTGTTATCAGAAACTAATTCAGGTGAAGACACGGATTTTGTGATTCCTGCTAATAAAAAACCGTATGTAATTATGGTGGTAGGAGTAAATGGAGTGGGAAAAACGACAACCATAGGTAAATTGGCCAATCAATTTAAAAATGCAGGTTATAAAGTAGTATTAGGTGCCGCAGATACATTTCGTGCCGCAGCAATTGATCAATTGCAAATTTGGGCGGATAGAGTAGGAGTTCCTATTGTAAAACAACAAATGGGGAGTGATCCAGCATCGGTAGCATTCGATACTTTACAAAGTGCCGTTGCACAAGATGCAGATGTGGTTATTATTGATACGGCTGGACGTTTACATAACAAAGTAGGTTTGATGAATGAGCTTTCAAAAGTAAAACGCGTAATGCAAAAAGTAGTACAAGACGCACCTCATGATGTTTTATTAGTATTAGATGGATCTACTGGACAAAATGCGTTTGAACAAGCTAAAGAATTTACTGCAGCAACAGAGGTAAGCTGTTTAGCTGTTACAAAATTAGATGGAACAGCTAAAGGAGGAGTCGTAATTGGAATTTCTGATCAATTTCAAATTCCAGTTAAATATATTGGGGTAGGGGAAGGTATTAATGATCTTCAAGTGTTTAATAAATATGAGTTTGTAGACTCTTTCTTTAAATAATATGCAAAATTTTAAAGCCTTTCATTTTTTCCTTTTTGGAACATCCGCTCTTTTAGTGGCTCAGTATACTAAAAATATAAAAATTTCCTTATTATTTTATACAATAGCTTTAATATTATACATTTCGGCCTTAGTAAAATTTTATAAAGAAAAAAAGTAATAAAAAAAAGCTGAATATCAAATTCAGCTTTTTTTATGGAAAAGCTTCAATGTAAGTACTCTTCTTTTTCTTATGAAAGATAAATTAACTAGCTAAATCATTTATATTTATAGATGTATTGAAAACTGTAATTTAGGTTACTTTTATTACGTTTTAAAATGATTATTTTTGGTGTTTAAAAATTAATATTATGTCAGATACAATAGAAAGAGTAAAATGTTTAATTATAGGTTCTGGTCCTGCGGGGTATACTGCTGCTATTTACGCTGCTAGGGCTAATATGAGCCCTGTTTTATATCAAGGAACTCAGCCAGGAGGGCAGTTAACAACAACGAATGAAGTAGAAAACTTCCCTGGTTATCCAGAAGGGGTTACAGGGCCAGAGATGATGGTACAATTAGAAACGCAAGCTAAGCGTTTTGGAACTGATATACGTAATGGTTGGGTTACTAAAGTAGATTTTTCTGCTGATTTGCATAAAGTATGGATTCATGATGGAAAAGAGCTTTTGTGTGATACGGTTATTATTTCAACAGGAGCATCTGCTAAATATTTAGGATTACCTTCTGAACAACATTATTTAAATATGGGTGGAGGTGTTTCGGCTTGTGCCGTTTGTGATGGATTCTTTTACCGCAATCAAGAAGTAGTTATTGTAGGGGCTGGAGATAGTGCCTGTGAAGAAGCCCATTATTTATCTAAAATGTGTAAAAAAGTAACCATGCTTGTTCGTAGTGAGCAGTTTAGAGCATCAAAAATTATGGAAGAACGTGTGCGTAAAACAGAAAATATTCAAATTTTAATGCACACAGAAACAGAAGAAGTTCTAGGAGATGGACAAGTGGTAACAGCTGTAAAAGCAAAAAATAAATCAACAGGGGAAATTACGGAAATCCCTGCTACTGGCTTCTTTGTGGCAATAGGGCATAAACCTAATACGGATATATTTAAAGATTATATTACTTTAGATGAAACAGGTTATATATTAAATATTCCTGGAACTTCTAAAACGAATGTAGCGGGTGTTTTTGTGGCAGGTGATGCCGCAGATCATGTATATCGTCAAGCTATAACAGCAGCGGGTACAGGTTGTATGGCGGCTCTTGATGCAGAAAGATATCTGGCTGCAAAAGAATATTAAAGAGTATTCAGTATTATGTAGTTAAAAATACAATTTTTTTTAGAATAGAAAACCCCGAAATTAAGAAAAACTTAAAAACGGGGTTTTAAAAAGAATTTATTTACTAATGTATGGATCAATTATATTGCTTATTTCTTCTGGAGAAGATTCTGGTTTTAATTCAAATAATTTTGTAAATAAAGGTTGTTTTTCTTTTTTAAGTATCAAGTCTTTGTTTTGATTGAAAACAGTAGACCATTTATCTCTAACATTTTTCCAAATGATACGGTTCTTTTTCCAATAATTTTGAGCTAAAGTACATTTTGAATCATCTATTTTTTTGTATACATCATAACCTTTTTCCTCAGCTAATACAACTTCTTCATTTTCGCGTATTATTTTTTTATTATCTTGATTATGAATCCATCCAAAATCTTTTATTTCATGGATGTTATTTCTTTTTAAAACATTGTAATCATTTCTTATAGTGTGTTCCCTACGAGGTAAAGGTGCATCTGTTGTGTTCTCCCAAAAATGTCTTCCATCAACGTGTATCCAAGATGCTGTTCCTTCGTAACGAGGACTATCATCAACTTGATATACTTTTTGAGTCCATTGGCCTGCTACTTGTTTTTTATTCAATTTGTTGTACTTCCAAGTTTGATCTTTATCAAATAGATATAAATCAGTATTTTCATATAGCCAATCTTGTCTCCAATGTTTTACTATTGATTCTTCTGTTGTTCCGGTAATAAGTAAGTGTTGTAAGGAAATTTTGTTTGATTCATCTTCAATGAGTTCTATCCATTCTATAGCTTTTTCATGTTTTGAAGGAGAAGGTTTATAGTCATTATTTTTTGAGTAGTTAAATGTTTCGGCAAAATTAAACTCAACTTCATAGCATCCGCACATAGATTTGATCGCTTTTCTATCTTCTTCTTTTTTGTTTTGTCCATAATTTGTTGAAAATAGACTTATTAAAATAAGTGTTAAAGTTGTTTTTTTCATGTAAAGAGTATTTTAAAAAATTTGTACAAATATATTAAATTTATTTAGAATAAATAAAAATAAGAGTATATTTGCACTCAAATAAGAATACATTTACTATCATGTATAAAATAATAATGCTTGTCCCTTTTGTTTTTAGTAATATCGTAATGGGGCAAATTGATTCTAGGGATTCATTGCGAGTAAAAAAAATAGATGAAGTAGTAATTACAGGACAATTTACTCCTCAATCATTAAAAAAATCTGTTTTTAATGTAAGAGTTATTACTTCTAAGGATATACAAAATTTATCAGCAAATAATTTTACAGATGTATTAAATCAGTATTTAAACATTTCATTACAGCCCAGCGGTTCAAGTGGTCGTTCTACTGTTTCTTTATTTGGATTAGATGGACAGTATTTTAAAATATTAGTAGATAATGTACCGCTAATTAACGAAAACGGTTTAGGGAATAATATAGATCTTTCTCAAATTAATTTAAATGATATAGAACGAATTGAAATTGTAGAGGGATCTATGGGTGTTACGCATGGGGCTAATACTGTTACGGGAGTTTTAAATATTATTACAAAAAAGAAGCTTTCAGGGAAATTTGCTTTACGTATGGGGACTCAGGAAGAAACCATAGGGAAGGAGTTTCAATTTTTTGATAAAGGAAGGCATATACAAAATTTAAAATTATCCTATAATTATAAAGGGACATGGTATTTTGATTTAGGAATTAATAGAAATGATTTCAAAGGGTTTTATGATACGAAGCAAGGTAAGTTTTATAGCGAAAATGATGGAACTAGAGGACTAAGATGGTTGCCTAAAGAACAATTAAATGGAACGACAACGGTTGTTTACCATACCAATAATTTTGATTTGAATTACAAATTAGAAATGTTTAATGAATTGGTTCGATTTTATAACAGTACAGTTCAATCAGGATATAATGATGATTTCGGGTATTATCGTTACGCTAATGATAAACGATATTTTGTAAATAGAATTTTTCATAATTTAAATCTTTCGGGACGTTTTTTTTCAAAAATTAATTATACGGGATCATTTTCTTATCAAAAACAGGAACGAAAATTAGAGAATTTTAAATTTAATTTATACGATAAAAATGAACTAAATAATGATCTTTTTAAGGATCAGTCTATGGAGGTTTATTATAGTACAGGTTCTTTGAGTAATTTTTTTAATACTGATAAAGCAGATCTATTATTAGGATACGAAATAGTTTCTAATAAAGGATTTTCTTTGATCCAGAAGGAGAATAATGTTTTGGAGCCTATTGAAAAAAGAATTAATAATTATGATTTTTATGTTTCTAGCGAATTGTCAATTACAGATAAATTTTCTCTTAAACCAGGTTTACGTTTTTCAATTCAATCTTTATTTCAAGATCAATATGCTTCCTCATTAGCTTTGCGTCATTTGTTTAACAAAGGAGTAGAGATGCGATTATCTTATGGGACTTCTTATAGAACCCCAAATTTCACTGAACTTTATTCTAAACAAATTTTTGATGGACATTTTTTTTCAGGTAATGAAAAATTGATTCCAGAAACAAGTACTTCCTATGAAGCTAGTCTAAAACGAGTACAAGAGTTTAAAAAAAATACCATTTTCTCTAATCAGCTGTCTACTAGTTTTATTGATTTAAAGGATAAAATAGATATGGTTTTGTCCCGATTTAATCCAGATACAGGTAATCCAGAATATCAATATATTAATATTAGTAAATATAGTATACTTAATATAGCCGCTCTAACCCAGCTGAAAAACCAAAAAGTATCAGCTAGTTTTGGAGCCTCTTTAGTAGGGATTTCTCAAAAAATAGATAACCAAGTTTTTTCTTCCAATAAAGACTATTTGTATTCTTTTAATTGCAATGCAAGCCTATCTTATTCTTTTTCAAAACCAGAATTAAATGTGTCTCTTTATTATAAATATAACGGAAGGGTTCAGCAACTAATAGAAGGAGCAACTAAATATGAAGTTTCCACAGTAGATTCTTCTAATTGGCTAGACTTTACTTTGCAAAAAAAGATTTTTAAAGGCAAAGTAGAAACCAGTATGGGAGCTAGAAATATATTGAATATAACCAACATAAATCAGTCAGGAATGGAACAATCCAGAGGGCATGCAAGAAACTCTCAGTTGATGTTAGCCTATGGACGTTCCTTTTTTGTGAAAATAGTATACAATTTAAAATTTTAGATAAAAAAGACCAGGTAATTATTGCCAAATATTTAGTAAGATAAAGTAAAATAAGCAATAGCAATGAATAATAAACAATAATCTATATGAAAAAAGGACTATTACTACTGTATTTAACCACATTTTTAATCTCTTGTTCAAAAGAAACTGTAGATGAAAAACCAAAGACCGTAATCTCTAAAGAAGAAATTTTAAAACCAGAGATAGGAGGTCCTAATCAGCCTAATCAGGTTTTTTTAGATTTAAGTAAAGGAACATCTAAAGTTGTAAATAGAGCAACGTGGGATTTGGGGTTTTATTCAGGAGATGGGTTTAGAGTGGTTTTGAATAGTTCTGTATTTATGGCTGTTAAAAAAACAGATCAAACAGATATAACTTTAGTTCAAAACTCGGATAAAAATGTAGTGTCTTTAGGAGGATTTAATTTAGCTAAAAATGGATACTGTGATGATGCTACAGGTATTTTGAATGGTTCAGGAGAAGGAAAAGGAACTGCAATAGCAGAAATTTCTGCGGTTGATAACGAAAATAAAGTATACCTGCTCAATCTAGGCTTTGAAGTTTCTACAAATACACCCGCATTAGGTTCAGTCAGTACGGAAGGAAAAGCAAGAGGCTGGAAAAAAATTAGAATATTAAGAGCTAATAATGGAGGATATAAAATTCAATACGCGGATTTGTTGGATAAAAATTTTAAAGAAAAAATAATAGATAAGGATAGGTCATACAACTTTACTTTTTTCAGCCTATTTAAAGAAGAGGTTGTGGTTGTAGAACCTAAAAAGGAATCATGGGACTTATGTTTTACCACTTTTACCAATTATATTTTATCGGGAGATGATGTTGTGACTTATGGGTTTGCAGATTTTGTTATTTCTAATATGAAAGGAGGAACACAGGTATATGAAGTAAATACATCGGAATATACTTATGAAAAATTTAAAAAAGAAAATATAGTACAATCTAATCTGATCCCTTCTAAAACGGATCAGAGGATAATAGGTTCTAATTGGAGAGTAGGAGGGTCTCAGTTTGGAGGATTACCAAGTATTAAAACAGACCGTTTTTATGTTTTAAAAGATATTGAATCTAATTATTATAAAATAAAATTTCTTACAATGACTAATGATAAAGGAGAAAGAGGGAATACCAAAATTCAATATACTTTATTATAAATTAAAATTTATTTGAAAAGGCT
>NZ_PCMX01000008.1 GCF_002530675.1 Flavobacterium columnare NBRC 100251 = ATCC 23463 | reverse complement strand
TACTACTACAATTGAATTAACATTGCTGCAGTTTTTAGGGTTGTTCACTTCACAAATGGTGTAGTTAACGGTGTATGTTCCGGCAGGGGTATTAGCTGGTACGGATACTGTTCCGTTTGGATTTACGATTAGCCCAGAACCTACAGGAACTGTACTTGCTGTAATTTGAACATTACCAGGGGCTGTTCCTACTGTTACCAATGCTCCATTAAGTGTATCATTGGCCGTTAGTGGCGCTGTTGTTCCATTTACTGCACATATTTGATTATATACTGTTATAGCAGATGATGGAGGTGAAGTACAACCATTAGAATTAGTAACTGTGAAGGTATAAGTATTACCTGGATTTAGTCCTGTAAAATTTACACTAGTTCCAAAGCCATTTAAAGTGAGACCACTTGGCGATGTTATAATAGTCCATGGATCTGATGTTGGTAAACCATTTAAAATAACACTTCCTGTTGAAGTGATACAGTTTGGTTGTGTAATAGCTCCTGTTATAGGGGCTGATGGTGTTACTGGTTGTGTATTAATAGTAATAGTTGTAGCAGCTTGTGCAGTACAGGTGTTATCAGTAGTACTTCGTACTCGTAAGGTATAGGTAGCAGGATTTAATCCGCTAAATACGTTGCTGGCTTGATAACTTGTTCCGTTATTAATACTGTATTCTACATCCGTTTGTGTAGTAAAGGTAATGGTACCTGTTGATAGTGTACAAGTAGGTTGTAATGTTGTAGCTGTAGGGGGTGTAGGCGTTGCAGGTTGCGCATTGATAAGAACCTGTGCACTTACAGCAGAAGTACATCCCGCCGCATTGGTTTCCGTAAAAGTATAAGTACCCGCATTAGCAGTAACTACTCCCGTTGCCGAGATATTTAAAACCGCAGGATTGAAATTATAAACACTATTGGAATTATACCCCATAATTTGAAAACTACCCGTAGCAGTAGCACAAGTAGGATGGGTAACAGCCCCCGCTAATGGCGCATTAGGCGTTGCAGGTTGCGCATTGATAAGAACCTGTGCACTTACAGCAGAAGTACATCCATTAGAATTAGTGACAGTAAAAGTATAGGTGTTATTTCCTGTTAGTCCATTAAAAATTGCATTAGTTCCAGAACCTGTTATGCTAGTGCCACTAGGTGAAGCTGTAACAGTCCATGTGCCCGATGAAGGTAAATTATTAAAACTAACACTTCCTGTAGAAACATTGCAGCTAGGTTGTGTTATACTTGATATAATAGGAGCTGTTGGTAATGGGTTGACTATTACATTTGTTGAATCTGATATAGTACAGCCTCCAGGTGTTGTAACAACCAGTGTGTAGACACCATTATGGCTAGTATTACTATTTGCTATTATTGGGTTTTGTTGATTCGATGTAAAACCATTTGGTCCCGTCCAGTTATAATTAAGCATCCCTGAAATAGAAGTGAAGATTATAGGAGAACCAACGCAGGAAGTAAGAGGATTAGTAGTTAATGTTGTTTTTGTAATATTTACCCAGTGATCTTCAGCTTCTCCATCAGCAGCAAAACCAGAAGGAGGAAGATTTTGAGTAGTGGATAATCTTAATCTAGCATAATAACTGTTGCCAGAAGTGAGGCCACTAATTGGATTTAAAGGGACATTTATGTTTCCATTTGTGCCCGAAGGAATTGTAACATTCGTGTTTTCATTGTTGTCAAAAATACCATTTGAATTAGCATCTATCCATAAATTTAAATAAGCTAAACTGGCAGTGGTGTTTTTTACAAATACGGTTCCTGTACACGTAGACCAGTTAATATCTTGTATGCCATCTTCATCATCAATTCCAGTAATGTCATCTGTATTAGGTGTCGTGCCATTAGTTACGGGATTATAGTTGCTTTCAACATCTATATTAGTACCAAGAATCAAGTTTGGGCTTACAAAAGAACCTTTTTGTGTGTCTGATACGTTGGTTGTTGTGCTTAAGGTATTTAGACTAGGTGAGGTAAAAGTTCCTCCTTGGATAGAATTGTTTACTATATGAGTAGCTTTTCCGTATGAGTTAGGAGCATCAGAGTAATCTAGATCCTCTATAAAACCAATACCAAAATGTTGTCCGCCACCTCCTTTTACTTGAGCGTCTATATAGGGAACATCTTCAGCAATTAATAAGGCATCACCTCTACTATCTCCAGTTCCAGGATTGGTAACTTTAATGGTTCGTCCTGCATTTGATACGTCTAGTCGGATGGATGAGTTAGTCCAATTATCATTTTTTATATACTTATCTAAGTATCTTACGGTTCCTGATGGGACTGTAATTTGATAGAATTCGCTAGTACTAGCTAGTGTTTCTGTTCCTCCTATGACAAAGGCGGCCACATTACCCGATATGCCATTTGGATAATTGGCTGTTATGGTAATTCTGAAAGTAGAAGTACAAGCATTGCACCCGTTGTTTATACCCACAATGTTACCAGCTCCAGTATTTCCTCCAATATTTCCATAACCACTAGGAAAGTTGTTTCCAGAATAATCATAAGAATTACTGGATTTGGGAGTGCCTGTAACGTTTGATATTGTGGCTTGATAAAGGACACCCGCGGGAGAAGTGAAAGTTCTTGAGGATCCGTTAGTAATTAAATCACCTCCAGCGCCGTCTTTATTAAGATCCCAATTTAACCAAAAGATACGATCTTTATAAAGTCCACTACCTGTTGTAGCTTTACCTGCATCTGCAACTTGTGCAGATGCTACATCCGCGAAGAGATAGCTTAAAAATAGGTATAAAAAAATTATTTGTATTCGAAGATTGGGGGCTTTCATTTTTTTTAATATTTTATAGCGTAAAGTTAATAGTTTTTTTTAGCTTATTTTGTAGAAATAATTCTAGTTTATAACATTTTTCATAAAGATGAAATCCTATTTTTTTGATTTTAATAGAATTAGAGTTAATTGTATCTTTTCTCATTAATGAGAAAAGACTTTCTATATAATTAAAGTTAATTTAGATTTTTATACTTTTAAACTAAAATGTATCTTTGTCGCAATTTTTAAAATTTTTATTTTGAGTGCTACTCATAAAATATCTTTATCGTTAAAAACTTTTTTGTTTGATTTCAAAGAAATAACAAAAGCAGGTTTAGCTGTTAGTGTTGTTTTTTCTTCTCTGGCTGGTTTTATGTTAGGAGTTGATGAAATTAATCAGAATACAGTAATTACCCTTATTATGTTAACCATTGGTGGGTATTGTATGGTGGGTGCTTCAAATGCGTATAATCAGATTATTGAGAAAGATTTGGATGCTTTGATGGATCGTACTAAAAATAGACCTATTCCGTCGGGAAGAATGACAGTAAATAGAGCTTTTTTTATAGCAACTGTTTTAGCTGTTTTAGGGGTTGTTGTATTGTATAATATCAATGAGAAATCGGCCATGTTCGGGGCTATTTCTATTTTTTTGTATACGAGTGTATATACACCTATGAAGACTAAAACGCCTTTATCTGTTTTTGTAGGTGCTTTTCCTGGAGCAATTCCTTTTATGTTAGGGTGGGTTGCTGCTACTAATGAGTTTGGAATTGAGGCGGGTACATTGTTTTTGATTCAGTTTTTTTGGCAGTTCCCTCATTTTTGGTCTATAGGCTGGTTTTTGTTTGATGATTATAAAAAGGGAGGTTTTTTTATGTTACCAACGGGTAATCGAGATAAATCAACGGCTATGCAAACTATTTTGTATACAATTTGGTTGGTGGTGGCTTCTGTTTTGCCAAGTTTTGGTTATACAGGACAGTTGTATTTATCTAGTTTGTCAGCCGTATTGGTTTTAGGTATGGGGATTTGGATGTTATTGTATGCGGTTAAGTTGTATCAACAACAAACACCAAAAGCAGCCAAGAGTTTAATGTTAGTGAGTGTAACTTACATATCGCTATTACAAATAGTGTATGTTTTAGATAAATTTTTAAGATAATGGAAATTACTATACAAGAAGAAAGGCAAAAACAAGTTCGTTCATACAAGTTAATCTTGTTATTCGGGATGTTAAGTATGTTTATGATGTTTGCGGGGCTTACTAGTGCTTATTTAGTTAGTGCTTCTCGTAAAGACTGGGTGCATGATATGGTTTTGCCTCCTGCGTTTGTAATTAGCACAATTGTAATTGTTTTGAGTAGTATAACAATTCATTTGGCTAAGTTGGCGATACGTAAAGATAATCGTTCTAAGACTTCACTGTACTTAGGGTTAACTTTTGTTTTGGGTTTGATCTTTGTTTTTTTGCAATTTACAGGATTTAGTCAAATTATTGCAATGGGTTATTACTTTACAGGAAGCGAAAGTACAGTGACAACTTCATTCTTATATATGTTGACTTTGTTGCATTTAGTTCACCTTTTTGCAGGGATGATTTCTTTGTTAATTATAATTTATAATCATTATAAACAAAAGTATAATTCTACTCAAACCTCTGGAATAGAGCTAGGTGCGATGTTTTGGCACTTTTTAGATTTTCTTTGGGTATATTTGTTTCTATTTTTGTATTTCGTATAAAAAATAAAAAATGTAAATTTGACAACTTTTTAAAATGAATTCTATGGCAACGACAGTTACTACAAGTACTGAAGGTAAAGTTTGGGGCGGCGGAAACGAGCCTATGAAAGCAAGCTATGGTAAAATGATGATGTGGTTCTTCATCGTTTCGGATGCTTTAACTTTCTCTGGATTCCTTGCTTCTTACGGTTTTTCAAGATTTAAATTTATTGAAACTTGGCCTTTGGCCGATGAAGTGTTTACTCACTTCCCATTCATGCATGGAGTACCTGCTCCCATGTATTATGTAGCATTGATGACTTTTATCTTAATTTTTTCATCTGTAACTATGGTGTTAGCTGTTGATGCAGGGCACCAAATGAAAAAAGATAAAGTAGCAATCTATATGTTCCTTACTATTATCGGAGGTTTAATCTTCGTTGGTTCTCAAGCTTGGGAATGGAAGAATTTTATCAAAGGCGAGTATGGTGCTGTAGAAACCAAAGGAGGGTCAATTTTACAATTTGTTGATAAGAATGGTAAACGTGTAGCTTTGCATGAGTTTGCGTTACAGTTGCCAGAAGAAAGAACACAACATACAAGTAATCAAGGGTTGTGGTTTGTCGATGAGTCAGCATTGCCTTCTGTATCAGTTGCAGAAGTGGTAGAGGGGTTTAAGGCAAATCCTGATTTATTAATCCGTTCTGAAAAGGTTAATCCAGAAACAAAACAAAAAATCGTTTTAACTCGTGAGGAATCTTTAAAAAGATTGGAAGGAGCTAAATCAGTAGTTGAAGGAGCTAATTTAAAGCAAAATGAGTATGGAAATAAACTATTTGCTGATTTCTTTTTCTTCATTACAGGATTTCACGGTTTTCACGTACTTTCAGGTGTTGTTATTAATATTATCATCTTCTTTAATGTTCTTTTAGGTACTTATGAAAGAAGAGGGACTTATGAAATGGTTGAAAAAGTAGGTTTATACTGGCACTTTGTAGATTTAGTTTGGGTGTTTGTATTTACATTCTTCTACTTAGTATAATAAAAAAAGTAAGATTATGGGACACGCACACGAATCGAACGCGGGAAAAATTTGGAAAGTTTTTGGAATACTTTCTGTTATAACAATCATAGAAGTTGTTTTGGGTATTTATAAGCCTGATTCACTTTATTTTACAAATGTTTTAGGTACGAATTTACTTAATTGGATCTTCATTATCTTAACTGTAGCTAAAGCATACGGGATTATGTGGTCGTTTATGCACCTTGAAGGAGAAGTTTCTTCTTTACGATGGTCTATAGTAGCGCCATTAGTATTCTTAATAATATATTTAGTTTTTATCTTATTAGTTGAGGCTGATTATGTATTTGAGGTGTTCAAAAATTCAACTATAAAGTGGAATTTTTAACAACATATTAATTCATAAAGAATCCCGATTTAGATCGGGATTTTTTTATTTTTGTATCCTCACAAAATTCTTTATTATGAAGAAAAAAATAATACTTATAATCTTGTTGGTTTTGCCAATTGTTATTTATTTGATTTTTGCCTCGGCTACTCATAACCAACTGTTTTTACCTACTATCTCAAAGCGTAATCTTGATTTGCCTAAACAATGGAAATCTTTAGATAAAGAACCTGTAACATTAAGAGATAAAATAACAGTTATGGGATTTTTAGGAAGCGATATTAAGAGCATTCAAGGCAATGTATTTAATTTTAACCAAAAAATTTATGATAAATACGTTGGATTTAAAGACTTTCAAGTTGTTTTTTTGGTGGTTGATGGGAACCAAAATCAAATAAAAGAATTGCTTGAAAAATTAAAAGGATTTACCGAAAATATGTCCGGTTATCATATCGTTTTTGCTTCTAAGCCTGAAATTCAAACTTATTATGATTCTTTCAAACTAAAAGGAAAACTTTCAGATGATTGTGCTACTTCCGAAGTGTTTATTTTAGATAAAGATATTAATCATAGAGGACGTATAGGTAAGAATAAAGAAGGGGTAGAAGAATATAAAGAAAGTTATAACACTACTTCAGCTGCTGATTTGCATAACGAAATGACAGATGATATAAAAATACTTTTGAGAGAATATCGTTTGGCTTTAAAACGAAATAAGAATAAAGAAAATTTTCGTTTACATGATAAAAAATAATATTATAACATCAGTTAACTATGAAAAACAAATCATACATAGGAGTTAGTTTTGTTGTTTTAGTTTTTGGGATTATTTTTATTCCAAAAATTATTAAGCGAATTAAAGAAGGAGAAATTGTAAAAAGTGATCGCTTGAGTACGATAGTTGATCAAGGAGTTGGTAAAAGTGATTTGTTTACCGTAGGTTCTGCACCTAAGTTTTCTTTGGTTAATCAAGAAGGAAAAACAATTTCAAACGAAACCTATAAAAAGAAAGTTTTTGTTGTAGAATTTTTCTTTACTACTTGTCCTACTATTTGTCCTATTATGAATCGTAATATGAAATTGATACAGGATAGTTTTGCTTCCAATGCTAATTTTGGCATTGCATCTATTACCATTAATCCTGATACAGATACCCAAAAAGTTTTGAAAGATCATGCGGAAAGTATGAACTTAAAAGGAATGAATTGGCATTTTTTAACAGGGAATCAAGAAAAGATATACAATTTAGCTCAAAAAGGATTTAATTTATATGTAGGGCAAAATAAGAAAGTAAGTGGAGGTTTTGAACATTCAGGTATGTTTGCTTTAATAGATAAGGAAGGAAATATACGCTGTCGTAAAGATAACTATGGCAATCCGATAGTATACTATGATGGATTAAAACCCGAAGGAATCAAACAAATCAAGCAAGATATATCAAAATTATTAGCAGAATAAATATTGAATAGTTTTTAATAGCAGTAATAGTTTTTAATTTCAATAGAAAAATAGTATGGGAAATAATCTAGAAAAAAAGTATAGTGTAGGGATTGCCATTTTGTCGGTTGCTATTCCTCTAGTAGTCGCCTTGTTGTTTAAAGTTAAATTGAAAGATTTTGGGTTTCATGTAGAACCTTTAACCTTTTTGCCTCCTATTTATGCAACAATAAACGGTTTAACAGCTATTCTTTTGGTTTGGGCTGTAGTATCTATTAAAAAAGGGAATATAAGTTTACATGAGCGATTAATAAAATTAGCAATAGCTTGTTCTGTAGCTTTTTTAGGAATGTATGTAGCCTATCACATGACTGCGGAGTCAACACCCTATGGAGGAGTTGGAATCATGAGATCAATCTACTTTTTTATTTTAATTACGCATATTGCGCTTTCAATAGCGATTATTCCAATTGTTTTGATAACATACGTAAGGGCATTAACTGGAAGTTTTGATCGTCATAAACTAATTGCTAAGTGGGCATTTCCTTTATGGCTTTATGTCGCAGTAACAGGTGTTATCGTATATTTAATGATTTCTCCATATTATGTTAGTTAGAACAAAAAGTAGAAATATAAGAATGAAAAATATTTTATTCTTTATAGCTCATGTTTTATTTCCTATAACCTTTAAAGCACAATGCGCAATGTGTCGTGCATCCTTAGAAAGTACAGGAGATGTGGCACAAGGAGAAGCAATAAATGACGGTATTGTTTACCTAATGGCAATTCCTTATATTTTGGTTGGTTTGGCAGGTTATTATGTTTATAAAATGTATAAAAAAAAGGAGAGTTAGTTGAAAACTAACTCTCCTTTTAAAAAACTATTTACTGTAAACCATTTACTTCCACCTTCAAATTACCTGTAATGGTTAAAAATCCTAAAATAGATTCGTTAGTAAGTTGTACTTTGTCAAAATCAATGTGTGTTAGTTTTCCGTTGATGTAGACACCTTGTATAGGAGAATAGTTATTCATATATTGAATGATATTTTTTTTGCCTTCTTCTAAATTGGTAGCAATAGAATATCTACAATTGGTTTTTAGTTTCTGAAGAATAGCACTTTGAAAGAGCCAATTAGCTGTTTTTATCAATTTATTTTTAGTTTCTAAAGCGTAATCTAAATCGTCAAAATAAAATTCTTTTTTTTCCGTGTCATATTTAGGAAAGCCAGATAAATAGATACGACCATTTAGACTGCCTAAAAGATCAAGAGCAATAATCATTTTCCCTTGTTTATGCCAAATGGCAACATTTTGAATGCTAATTTTTCGATTTCCAGAACTAAATTCTTTTCCTCTAAAATTAGTGTTTATTAATCTAGAAGCATCATGATAGGTAGATTGCACAACCAGAGATGCTGTTATTTTATTAGGTAATTCTTGTGTGGTTTTAAATACGAGTTTGTTTTTTTCAAATGTATTTTGAGGTTTTTGTCCAACCAAAGATTCTATTTGACATTTTAGCCCCACATTCAGGTTGATTTTGTTTTCTTTTAGTAGAGCTTGAGTGGAGTGAATTTCTTGTGGATTGATACGCAACCATGTTTCATAGTTTTTGTTCATTTCTAGAGGTTCACTTGCTTTTTGCATTAGTTCTGTAATTTGTTTTTTAAAATTTAATGATTTGCTAATAGCATCATCTAAACTTTTTTCTATTTTGTTCTTAAAATACTTTAATGTAGGATTAATTAAGTAGGTTATTTTTACATCTTTGCCTGCTATACTTACTGTTGGGCTTTCATTCCACTCAATATTTTGTAGTTGTGTTTCGGTAATTACTTGCCAATTTTCTAGATTAACGTTGCTGAGTAAACGTACCGTTGCATTTAGATTAAATTCGCGCGTATCATAAAGATCAATTCCTAATAAAGAAGTTCCGTATTTTACTTTTGCCCAAATTTTTAGAGGAACAATAGTTTGTAATTTTTGATCCTTTTCATTCATGGTAAGTGGTGTATTCTTCCAGATTTTAACCATGATTTTATCATCTTCTAAATTATTATCTTCATAAATTAAACCAGTTAAGGCTTTGTTGGTTTGATTTTCTATATCTTTTACTGTTAGTTGTATGGGAAAATTTATGTAGGATAAATGAGTAGGATAACTTACAGGTAAAGCTTTGTCTGGTTCGGGTTGCATCAATTCTATTTTTTGGGTTGAGGAACAGCTATTTAATACGATACTGGTAGTTATAATAAAAAAGGAATAGTATAGTTTTTTCATGTGATAATGATTTTGTCACAAAAGTAAAATTATTTTTAAACTGATTGTAACAAAGACCTTGTTTGATAGTCTAATCTTTTATACTAAAAAATGGAAGAAACTAAAACAATGAAAAAGACATCCCACATACTTATCTTTTTAATATTCATAGGGTTTGGAACTAAGGGACAAGAGAAGAAGTGGACTTTAAAGGAATGTGTTAACCACGCATTGGTAAACAATATAGTTATACAACAATCTTCTCTAGATGCAGAGATAGCAGTAGTAAATAAAAAAATGGCATTTGCTAGGTTTTTACCTTCTATTAGTGGAACTGTATCCCATTCTTGGAATATTGGCTTGAATCAGAATATAACTACAGGTTTGTTAGAAAATCAAACCACACAATTTACCTCCGCGGGGATAACATTTGGTATAGATATTTACAAAGGATTACAAAATCAAAATCAATTAAGAAAGGCAAATCTCTCAAAAATAGCATCAGAATATCAGTTGACTAAGATAAAAGAAGATATTTCTCTAAATGTTATAAATGCCTATTTGCAAGTTTTATTTAATAAAGAAAGTTTAAAAGTACAACAAGAACAGTTGATATTTAGCACAGAACAAAAAAAGAAAACAACGGAGTTAGTAAACGCTGGTGTAGTTCCTAAAGGCGATCTATTAGATATAAATGCTACAATTGCAACAAATACTCAAAGGGTCGTTAGTGCAGAAAATGCGGTATTAATTTCAAAATTAAGTTTGGCTCAGTTACTACAATTGAAAGAATACGATACTTTTGATATTGCCGATACTGAAGTTGAAGCCAAATTAAGTGCAGTCTTGGCAGAAACGCCCAATGTTATTGTTAATAAAGCAAAACAGACTCGTGTAGAACTAAAATTGGCACAAACAAATTTAGAAATTGCTCAAAAAGATATTGATATAGCAAAAGGAGCCTATCAACCCAACCTACAAGGGTATTATAATTTAAATACGCGGGTTTCTTATGCAAAAATGATTAAAGGATTTGAAATAGATTCACAAAATCCAATTAAAAAAATAGGTTTTGTACAATCAACAGGTGATTTAGTTTCCTCTGTTAATACAGTTCCTGTATTGGGAGAAGCTAGCCCCTTTTTTCAACAAATAAATGACAACAAAGGACACAGTTTTGGATTGCAATTAAGTATTCCAATTTTTAACGGTTTTGCTGTAAAAAATAATGTAAATCGCTCTAAAATTATTTTTCAAAAATCTAAATTAGCCCTAGAACAACAAATGTTGGATCTTGAGCGTACAGTTTATACCGCTTATACAGATACGAGAGGAGCCCAAAAAGCGTATGAAGCAGCGTTGGTTGTTTTACAAGCAAGGCAAAAAGCAGTTGATTATGCAAAAGAACGATATGAGGTAGGATTGATGAACGTTTTTGATTACAACCAATCGCAAACCCAATTAAGCAATGCAGAATCCGAGGTATTGCGTACAAAATATGATTATATTTTTAGAACCAAGATTTTAGAATTTTATTTTGGAATCCCAATTTTTTAAATTCTATAAATTAAGAATTAAATATACTTATATAAAGATTTTTTTCTTTGATGTTAAATACTAAACCAATGAAAACAAAAACTAAATACATACTCATTACTTGCGTTATATTTCTAATAATAGGATTAATAGGCTTGAAAAAAAAAGGAATATTAGGGAATACTACCTCTGTTGTTGAAGTAGACTGGCAAGAAGTTAGGCAACGAACTATTATAGAAACCGTTTCAGCTACAGGTAAAATTCAGCCCGAAACGGAAGTGAAAATTTCATCTGAAATTTCAGGCGAAATTATAGAACTACCTGTTCAAGAAGGACAAATGGTTCGAAAAGGTGATTTGTTGGCTAAGGTTAATCCGCAATTGTATTTACAAGGAGTAAATCGTACACAAGCAGGACTTTCTAATACCAAAGCTAATTTATCACAGGTAGAGGCACAATACAAAGAAGCTAAAGCAAGTTATGAACGGAATAAAAAATTATATGATAAAGGAATTATCTCAGGTGCTGAGTGGGATAAATCTTTGGCCGTTTTTGAAAGTGCAAAAGCAGCAAGACAAGCTGCTTATTTTAATGTAGAAAGTGCTACAGCCACTGTTAATGAATCGCGTGAAAGTTTACGAAAATCAACCATTTATGCCCCTATGTCTGGTACTGTATCTAAACTAGCTGTTGAGCTAGGTGAACGCGTATTAGGAACACAACAAATGACAGGGACAGAATTAATGCGTGTGGCTAATCTCGATAATATGGAGGTAGAAGTAGATGTTAATGAAAACGATATAGTAAAAATTGAAATAGGAGATCAGGCGAATGTTCAAGTGGATGCCTACCTTAAAAAAATGTTTAAAGGAATTGTAACAAGTATTTCTAACTCCGCTAACTTAACCACTTCAGCAGATCAAGTAACTAATTTTAAGGTGAAAGTTAGAATACTAAAAGAATCGTATGCAGAATTAACAAAAGGGAAACCTACAAATTATGCTCCTTTTCGACCAGGTATGACAGCTACAGTGGATATTATTACGACTCAAAAAGAAAAAGTCGTGGCAGTTCCCATCAGTGCTGTAGTTATGCGTACAGATACAACATCTTCAAGAAAAGTATATTTAGAAAATGATGAAGGAGAGTTTGATTCAAAAGAAAATGAACCAATTAAAGAAGGAAAACGATATGAGTGTGTGTTTGTTAAAAAAGAGGATAAAGTGCGTTTGAAAGTAATAACTACAGGAGTTCAAGATGATAACTATATAGAAGTCCTTTCTGGATTAAAAAAAGGAGAAACAATCATTACAGGGCCTTATACGACAGTGACAAAAGAATTAAATCCAGGGGATAAAGTAAAAAAACGTTCTAAAGATAAAGAACCTAAATAAATTGGATAAAGAAGAATAAAAAAATCATAAAAAAGTTTGTTGTTTGACAGGGTTGAGTCATTTTTTTAAATGAATCAATCCTGTTTTTTATGATTATTGTACTTTTGTGGTATATATAATTATCTATGACTTATATTTTACATTTAGAAACGGCTACTCGTAATTGTTCCGTAGCCTTAGCTAAAGAGGGAGGCCTGGTTGCAGTTCGTGAAATAGCAGAATTGGGATATACCCACGCGGAAAAATTGCATATCTTTATAAAAGAGGTTTTAAATGAAGCTCAGATAGAACCCAAGGATTTGGGGGCAATAGCCGTTAGCCAAGGACCTGGTTCGTATACAGGTTTAAGAATTGGAGTGTCTGCTGCTAAAGGCTTGTGCTATGCTTTAAGTATTCCGCTAATTGCGGTGGATACTTTAGAGGTTCTAGCTAGACAAATAAAAGTATCCGAAGGATTTATTATTCCTATGATAGATGCTAGGCGTATGGAATGTTATACAGCTATTTTTTCTGTAGATTATACACTACAACGAAAAGTTGAATCTCAAATTATTGAGGCGAATACATTTTTTGAGTTTCAGGAAAAGATACATTTGTTAGGAGACGGTGCTTCTAAGTGTAAAGAGGTACTCAATACAACCCAATTTGTTTACCATGATCAGGCCATTTTCCCCTCTTCTAAAGAGATGATAGAAATTGCTCATCAAAAGTTCTTAAAAAAGGATTTTGTAGATGTAGCCTATTTTGAACCTTTTTATCTAAAAGAATTTATGTTAAATACAAAATAATAAGAATCCATAAAGTTTAGACCTTTGTGTGTTTATTTTAGAAAGTCTAAACTTGTATGAATTTTACGGTTGCTATAAGTTATTCAAAATTATTGATTATAAAGTGAATTTAGTAAATCTGATTTTACAGCTACAGCATCGCTATTTTGTGTCCAAACACGAATTAAAAGACTAAATGTTTCGGGTTCTATCGTAGCAATGAAAATCTCTGGTTTTGGATCTTTTAAAATTAAGGGATGATTTTGAACCAATGTGTCTAATTTAGATTTTGTATTTTTAATGTTTTTATCTATTGAAAAGTTAAAAGTAAAATCATTTCTTAATGTGTTTTTTTGCGAATGATTTTTTATTTTACCATTCGAAAGCATACCATTTGGGATATAAACTACTTGATTATTTCCCGTTGTTAATTTAGTAGAAAAAATATGAATATCTTCTACTTTGCCAATTTCTCCTTGAACTTCTATTTTGTCTCCAACTTTAAAAGGTTTGAACAAGATAATTAAAATACCACCGGAAAAATTAGCAAGAGATCCTTGCAGTGATAAGCCTATAGCTAATCCGGCAGCTCCTAAAATAGCAACAAAAGAAGAAGTTTCTACACCTAGTTTTGAGATAACAGCTATAAAAACGAGACCTCTTATAGTCCAATAAATTAAATCTTCTAAGAATTCAACTAATGTGATTTCTATATTACGGTTAATCAGTATTTTTTTTGTCGTTTTTGTAATAAACTTAGAAAGCCATATCCCAACAATAAAAATTAAGGCAGCCGTTAATATGTTAATTGCGTAGGTAATAGCGTGTTCTTTTACAGTTTCTAAAGTGTTTATATTAATCATTGTAAGCGTATTTGATAACAAATTTATTTTTTTACATAAAAGATAAGAAAGAAAAACTAAAAAATATTTGCGAAAATACTAAAAATCATTAGCATCTATTTGGGTTAAAAATAAAAAAAAACACCTCGAAAGAAGTGTTTTGTTTTAAAGATGTTTTGTTCTAAAGTAGAATGAGTAGAAGTGGTCTAAAAAAAGTTAATTCAATATTTGCTTTGTTGCTTCAATGATAAAAGTAGGTAATGTGATTTTTATACTTAATAAAAATGCGCCATTGCAATCTTTTTCGACACGCTCATTCATGTTTTGTTTTGAGTATAAGCAAGATGATTTTTGTATTGTTCCTTTAAAATACTTGTTGCAAATTAGAAACGGATAATGAAAAATCTAATTAACGTAGTTTTTATAGGCAATCTCATAGAACTAAAAAAGAGTTATCCGTTAAGAGCTTCAACGGTTATTTCTTGATCATGAAGCATTTCTTTTAGCATATTTTCAATACCGTTTTTTAGAGTAAAAGTAGAAGAAGGACAACCACTACAAGCTCCCTGAAGAACTACTTTTACTTTTTTATCTTCTTCGGTATAGGAGTCAAATAGTATATTTCCTCCATCAGAAGCTACAGCGGGTTTTATATATTCTTCAATAATGTTAATGATTTTTTGAGAAGTACTATCTAAGTTGTCAAAATTTGAGATTTGTTGTTTTTCTTGTTGTTGTAAAACAGTAATCTTCGTCTCGTCTACGGCTATATTTCCTTTTTCTATAAATTCTTTAATGAAAGTTCGTAATTCATTGGTTACTTCTTGCCATTCACTTACCGTATATTTGGTAATAGAAACATAGTTTTCATCAATAAATACTTCCTTTACATAAGGGAAACTAAATAAAGCCTTTGCCAGTGGTGAAGCAGTTGTTTCGTCTATGTTTTTGCACTCCACGATTTGTTTTGTAAGCATTCTACTTGCTACAAATTTCATTACGGAAGGATTAGGTGTGCTTTCAGCGTAAACAGTTACTGCAATTTTTTTAATTTCTTTTTCTATGATAACAGAACCACCCGCATTAACATAATTTTCAAGTTGTTCTGCTACATCATGTTTTACATCATTCCATTCGACTATACTGAATTTTTCTATGGCAATAAAGTTTCCTGAGATATAAACAGTTTTTACAAAAGGTAAATAAAATAATTGTTTGGCTAAGGGGGAATCAGCGCATTCGTCTACATTTTTAAATTCAAAACTTTGATTGGGACAGATAAAATAAGAGAATTCAAATTTTAAGATAGAAGGGTTTGAAGTTTCTTTTATGGTAATTAGTTTCATGTGTATAAAGTGTGATTTGTTTTCCAATAAAGGAAGATTTTTTTATACGCAAATTTACTAAAGAAGTTTAGGATAATAGAAGGGATTGTTGAAACTTATAAGAATTTTAACGAAAATGTATCGAATTGTAGTGCGGGATTATTTTCAGTAGGTTAAAATAGTTTAACTTTGGAGATTCATATTGAAAATAAGATGAAGTACCTATTACTTGTATTGGCGTTCATGAGCCTGTCTTTGTATGGTCAGGTAGAGATCCCTGTGTATTCCGATTATTTAACGGATAATTATTATTTATTACACCCTTCAATGGCTGGAGCTGCCAATTGTGCGAAAATTAGAGTTACTGGGAGACAGCAATGGTTTGGTAATGATAAAGCACCTGCTTTGCAGACTTTGAGTGTTAATGGAAGTGTCGACCAAGAGGGTAAATCAGGTGTAGGGGTTATTTTTTTTAATGATCGTAATGGGAATCATTCTAATAGGGGATTTAAGGCTACTTATGCGCATCATATTTTATTTTCTAGAAATGATATAGATTTAAATCGTTTGTCTTTTGGGGTAAATGTAGGGGTAAATCAGCTACAATTAGACGAAACAAAATTTGGAACTACCTTCGATCCTATTATTGGAGGAGGAGTACAAAGTGCAAGTTATTATAATATTGATTTTGGTGCCTCTTATAATTTTCTTGATTTCTATGTCCATGCTACCGTAAAAAATACAGTTTTTAAAAGTAGAAATATCTATACTGATGTCGAATCAAGTAATTTAAGAAAATATATCGTTAATTCAGGTTATATTTTTGGTAATCGTGATAGAATATTATACGAACCTTCTATCATGTTTTTATTTGCTGAATTAACAAAAGAAAAAAGTTTAGACGTAAATATAAAAGCTTACAAAAATATGGACTTTGGAAAGCTTTGGGCAGGTTTGTCTTATAGAAATAGTTTTGATGGTGCACAATATATAAAAAATGAAGTCATAGAAAAACAACGGTTACAATATATTACACCTATTGTAGGAGTTAATTATAAGAAATTTATATTAGCTTATACGTATAGCTATATTATAGGCAATATAAAGTTTGATGCAGGTGGTTTTCATCAGTTAACGTTAGGTTATAATTTTGGTTGTAAGCGTGAAAAATACGATTGTAATTGTCCTTCAGTAAATTAATATGTGGGGTCTAAAAAAGTAGTAGCTTAACGTTTAGTTTGTCACTTCGGCAACAGGAGGAGTCACATCATTAGTACGATGTAATTTGTTCGTCCGTTCACTTCGTTCGAGTCTCCCTTGGGTCGAAAGGATAAGGTTGCGACCTCTAAGGACACCCTCTTTTATCTTTATAAATATGTTAGTAAAATCAGTTAATGGTAAAAGTCCTTTGATTCCTGAAGATTGTTATGTTGCAGAAAATGCTACTATTGTAGGTGATGTAACTTTTGGAACGGAATGTAGTGTATGGTTTAATGCGGTAATTAGAGGAGATGTACATTCAATTCGAATAGGGAATAAGGTAAATATTCAGGATGGTGCAGTAATACACTGTACTTATTTAAAACATTCCACAGAAATCGGAAACAATGTTTCAATAGGGCATAAAGCCATTGTACATGGCTGTACTGTAAAAGATAATGTGTTAATCGGTATGGGTGCTATTGTAATGGATGGTTGTGTTATAGAAAGTAATTCAATTGTAGCAGCAGGGTCTGTAGTAACACAAAATACAGTTGTAGAATCAGGAACCATTTATGCTGGAATTCCAGCTAAAAAAGTAAAAGATATTAATCAGAGTGATTTTGCTGGTGAGATTGAACGTATTTCTAATAATTATGTAATGTATTCGAGTTGGTTTAAGGAATAATATCAAAAGTCTAATTCTAAAACATTTTTATTAAACCCTAGAATTGACTTTAGAACGGCAGCATCACTGTTTGAGTAAAAGACAGTGGTGCCTTTTGTGTTTTGAGTATTAACTATCTGATGTTGTTCTAAGATAGATTTGGTTTGTTTAGCAACAGCCAATCCCGAATCAATAATTTTTATTGAATCTGGAATTATTTTTTTTATTTCAGGAATTAAATAGGGGTAGTGACTACATCCTAATACCAAGTAGTCTATTCCTGCTTCAATCATTGGGTTTAAATAAGAAATTAGTAATTTTCTCATTTCTCCAGATTGGATTTTGCCATCCTCTATGAGTTCAACTAAACCATGTCCGATTTGTTCCATGATCCTTACATTTCTATAGTTTTCCAACTGACGATTAAAAAGCTCACTAGTTAAGGTGCCTTTTGTTGCTAGAATACCAATAGTTTTTGTTTCACTAAGAGTAGCAGCAGGTTTTATGGCCGGTTCAATGCCTATAAAAGGGATATGGTATTTAGCTCTCATTTCTTTTATAGCATTAGTGGTGGCTGTATTGCAAGCGACAACAATCAGTTTGCAGTTTTTTTGCAGTAAAAAATCAACATTTTTAAAACATAGATCAATGATTTCTTCTTTTGTTTTTTTACCATAGGGGGCATTCTTGCTATCCGCTAGATAAATTGTATTCTCGTTAGGTAATAAAGAATGTACTTCTTTCCATATTGAAGTGCCACCGATTCCAGAATCAAAAAGGCCTATAGGTTTTGTATTACTCATAAAACAAAAATAAAAAAAAACTGCCTTGAGGAAAATAACAAGACAGTCTTTAAGGATTTATTTTGATAAAATTAGAATTTTAATTCTTTTTTTACATCTTCAAATAAGTTTGGTCCATCGGCTAAAATTAAAGCAGAAGAATCCATTACGTATTGAAAACCTTTAGCGCGAGCTACTTTAATTACAGCAGTTTTAGCTTTTTCCATAATAGGTTTTACAACTTCAGTTTCTTTGTCAGAAATTTGTTTTTGTGCATTATCACGATATTGTTGGATTCTTTGTCCCATATCTTGCATTTCTTTAGCTCTTTTTTCATTTTCAGCATCACCAGCCGTTTGAGCTTCACTTTCGTATTTTTTCATTTTAGTTTGGTATTCAGTTACCATTTTTGAATACTCGGCATCTAAAGTTTTGCTTAACGTTTCTAGCTGCGCTTTAGCAGTAGTCATTTCCGGCATTTTTGAAAGTAATTGCTGAACATCAATATGAGCTGTTTTTGATTGCGCATTCATTCCGCTGATTCCTAAAAACATTACAGTCGCAATTAATAAAGATTTCAATTGTTTCATCATCTAAGTGTTTAGTATAGTTAAAAATTAATTAGTACTCTTTTTGTCTTCTTGAGCTTTGCGTTGAGCTTCTTTTTCTTCAAGGATTTTTTTCTTTTTTTCTTCTAAAGCTTTTTTTCTTTCTTCAAGGTTTTTTTTGTTTTTTTCTATTAATTCTTGTCTTGCTGCTTCACGTACAATCCGTATGGAATCTTGATTTATTTTTTTGTCTTCTCTTTTGTTAAAGTTAACTGATTGAGGGTTTGTTGTACTTTTTTGGGAAAGACTATTACTTGGGCTAGAATCAATAGTTGTGCCATTTTTTTTAGCTTCTTGTTCTTCTAATTGTTTTTTTCTTTTTTCTTCGTAATCTTTTCGTTTTTTTTCTGTTTCCAGACGTTTCGTTTCTAATATTTGTTCACGACGTGATTTTTTTTCATCAAGTATTTTTTTACGTTCCGCTAAATTTACGTTTTCAGCAACTTCATCTTCTTTTGCTTCTTTTGCTTCTAAAGCTTTTTGTTGTTTTTTACTTAGTTCTTCTCTTTTTTCGGCTCTAGTAATGACTCTAACTATTAGATCACTAATGTCAAATCTTTTGGCAGAAAACAGCATTGTCATTTGTGCTGAAGACTTGTCAAAAATATAGTCGTATTGTTTTTTTTCTGCTAGATCTTGAACAGCATTGAAAACTTGGTCTTGTACAGGTTTTAAGATGGCTTCTTTTTGTAATGCTAAGTCACCTCTTGATCCAAATCGTTTTTGTTGATAGTCTAATAATTGGTTTTCTTGGAACTTTATTTCTTCTTCTCGTTCTTTAATTAACTCTCTTGTTAATAAAGCACTTTCGCTTTTTAATGTTTCTTTAAGTTTGTTAATCGTGTTTTTTTTAGTCTCAATATCTTGTTTCCATTTCTGTGCTTTTTCTTCTAATTGGGAAGAAGCTTCTTTATAATCAGGAGTGTTTTCTAGGATGTATTCCATATCTATATAACCAATTTTAAGACCCGTTTTGGACTGTCCTATTGTATTGGTTATGGTAAATAGACTTAAGATTAATAAGAATCTTTTCATATTTTTTAAATTTTGACAAGCTGTGAGCTTATATATTTGACGTTATATCAAATATAACGTCAAATATAATTAAAATTGTTGTCCTATGATAAAATGTGTTTGCCAACCTGATTTTGGACCACCTGGATTAATAGAGTCAAATCCATGAGCAAAATCAATTCCTAAAAGACCAAAAGCAGGCATGAAAACTCGTAGACCAACACCCGCAGAACGTTTTATGGCAAATGGGTTGTATGATTTGAAACCTTCAAAAGCAGCTCCTCCTTCTACAAAAGCCATCATGTATATAGATGCTGTTTGTTTTAAAGTTATAGGGTAACGTAATTCTAGTGAAAATTTATTAAAAGCAGTACCTCCTATTTGTTGACCTGCTCTTTCTCCTTGTGTGATAGTAGGCGTCAAGGAATTATTAGGATAGCCTCTTAATTGAATGGTTTCTCTACCATCCATAGCAAAATTAGCCAAACCATCTCCACCTAGATAAAAACGTTCAAAAGGAACTAAACCGCGCTTGTTGTCATAGGCTCCCATGAAGCCAAATTCGCCTAATGTGCGTAATGTTAGCTTTTCGTATATTTTAGAAAACCATTCTGCCTTAACTTTTATTTTATAGTATTCAAGCCAGTTGAACTTCTTTTGATCTATTTTAGCAGGGTCAG
This sequence comes from Flavobacterium columnare NBRC 100251 = ATCC 23463, assembly GCF_002530675.1. Taxonomy (GTDB): domain Bacteria; phylum Bacteroidota; class Bacteroidia; order Flavobacteriales; family Flavobacteriaceae; genus Flavobacterium; species Flavobacterium columnare. Next base: position 32,682 of record NZ_PCMX01000008.1, on the reverse strand, counting down.
GCGATGCCTCTTCTATAGAGTTAGCTTTAGATAATACACCGTTATTGTTTATGAGTGGATCGCCTACATTGTACGTTTCAGTTGAGTTTGTTGCATACAATTTATTTTCTGCTAAATTTCCAAGATTTTGATAATCTACCCCGTTAAAATAGGAATAAGGAGGTGTCAGTTTAGCAATGATGCTAAATTCAGAACCATAAGTAGGAAATATAGGGTTAACACCTTTGTTATTACGTGTTAGTCCGATAGTGTACGAAAGGTTTCTGGATGTACCATTACCAAATGTAAATAATCCAATATTGTAATTGTTTAGGTCGTAATGTTGGTAACTAACAGATTGAGAAAGTACAAAATAATCATCAGGGAACTGTAATCTTTTGGCTATTCCTAAAGATACTGTGAAGATGTTAAAGTTTTTTGATCTGTCTACACTATTGTTTGTAAAATTGTTTGAAAACTGTTTGCTGTACGATAATGAACCAGAAAATTGAATAGGTTTTTTACCACCAAACCAAGGTTCTGCAAATGAAAAACTATAAGTTTGAAAATAAGAACTAGCCTGTAAACGTAAAGATAACTTTTGTCCATCTCCCATAGGAAGTGGTTTGTAGGCATTTTTCTTAAAAATGTTACTTAAAGCAAAATTGTTAAACGATAGGCCCAGTGTACCAATAAAGCCACCTCCACCATAACCTCCTTGTAGTTCAATCTGGCTGGCTCCTTTTTCAGCAACGTGATACTTAATGTCTACAGTACCACCCGCTGGATCTACATTTTCAAAATCAGGTTTTATAGCTTCTGCGTCAAAAAATCCTAATTGTCCAATTTCACGAATGGTTCGTACTAAATTTTCTTTGCTATAAACTTCTCCTGGTTTTGTTCGTAACTCACGATAAATTACTTTATCGTTGGTTTTGTCATTGCCTACGACTGATATTTTATTAAAATGAGCCAAAGGACCTTCAACAATTCTAATGTCAAGATCAATTTGATTATTATCTGTTCTAACTTCTACAGGATTGATATTAGAGAACAGATAGCCATTGTTTTGATATAAATTGGTTATATCCTCTCCATCAGGTTGTGTTTTGTCCGCAATTCTTTTGTCTAGTAAAATGCTATTGTATACATCGCCTTTTTTAATTCCTAGGTATTTAGATAGGAGTTGGTCATTATAGATAGTATTCCCAGTAAAGTTGATATCGCCAAAATAATATTTTTTACCTTCTTCTAGGTTAATTTTAATTTTAACTTTATTTGTTTTTGAATCATAGACAACAGTATCCGATTTTATTCTTGCATCACGATAACCGTTTTCTTTGTATTTATCTATTAATAAACTTAAATCATCTTTGTATTTGTCTTTTTTGAATTTCATTGATTTGAATTTTAAGAAATTCATTAAGCTTAAATGACGAGTGTCTTTCATTGAACGAAGTAGAACGCCTTTTTTAAGTTCATTGTTGCCAATTAGTTCAATGTCCTTTATTCGTACTTTTTTTCCCCTATCTATATTTATTACCATATTTACATGGTTTACGGTAGCAGTATCTTCAATAGTGGTTATATTTACTTTTGTGTTGAAATACCCTTCTTTTTTGTATTTGTTTTCAATGTAATATTTGGTTGTTGTTAAAAGGTTTTCATTTACAATTTTTTCAGCAGTAAGCTCATTGTCTTTGATTAAAGACTCGCGTGCACTTTTTTTAACACCAACGACTTTAATTTCATTGAGTTTAGGCAATTCATTTAGATTTAATTCTAAAGATATGCTATCGCCTTCTATTTTATCTACATAGAAGTTGACATTGTTATACAGTCCTAGCTTCCATAGTTTTTTTATGGAATTACTAATTTCTTCTCCTGGAACTGTTATGGTTTGTCCTTTTGATAGACCTGCAAACGTAACAATTGTTTGTTCGTTGTAGGTAACTTTACCAGTTACATTTACTTTTTTAAGTACATAGGATTTGCCATTTTCGATGGTTAATCTTTCTTGTGCTTGTGCGTTTATTGCAATACTTGTAAATGCAATTAGCAGCATGAATTTTATGCTGCTTTTAACTTGTGTAAAATTATTTAACTTGCTCACTTGTTTTTCCAAATCTACGTTCTCTTTTTTGATAGCTAATGAGGGCTTCATATAAATCTTTTTCACTAAAATCAGGCCATAAAACATCAGTAAAGTAAAATTCAGCATAGGCTATTTGCCAAAGTAAAAAATTACTGATTCTATGTTCGCCACTTGTTCGTATGACTAAATCTACTTCTGGTAAATCATGTGTGTAAAGATGATTATTAAAAATTGATTCGTCAATACTCTCAATTGAAATTATATTATTTTTAACTTTATCGGATATTTTTTTAACAGCATTTAAGATTTCCTCACGTGAACCATAGCTTAATGCTAAAGTTAGTGTCATCTGATCGTTGTTTTTAGTCTTTTCTATTACCTCTAATAATTCTTTTTGTACGTTATTAGGGAGCAAATCTAAATTGCCTATACTGTTTAGTTTAATCTTGTGTTTAATAAAAGTATCTAATTCTTTTTTTAAGGAAGAAATGAGTATTTTCATTAAGGTTTCTACTTCTATTTTTGGTCGATTCCAATTTTCAGTAGAAAAAGTATATAGAGTTAGGTTTTTAATACCTAATTTAACACAAGTTTCTACTGTAACACGTACAGACTTTGTGCCGTTTTCGTGACCAAAAACGCGAAGCATTCCTTTTTGTTTTGCCCAACGGCCATTTCCGTCCATGATAATGGCAAGGTGTTGGGGTAAATTGTCTTTGTTTATTTTGTCTATTAAATTCATTAATTTTTACAATAACAAGGATTTTGTCCGAAAGTATAGGTTAACGTTATGCCAGTAAAAGTATACCAATCATTACTGTTTGTATTTCCAAAAGAAAGATTTTTCAGAGCACTGTCTTTTGGTGAACTACCGTCTAAATCATCAATGAAAGTATAGTGAAAACTGGTTTCTAAACCTAAGATTACCTTGTCGGTTAACTTCATTTTTATACCTGCTGTCATAGGGATTGCAAATGCCCAAGAACTTTGTTTTGAGGTACTATTGCTATTTTTGAAATATAGATTTCTATAATTGAAATAAGTTAAGCCAGAATGAATATAAGGGGTGATAATAAAGTTGTTCTCATGTAGGTTAAAATCAAAAAAATTAAATTCTAAGCCAGCAGATAATTCTGAAAGTTTGTTTTGAAAAGAATAGCCGCGCTCATTTCTTGCTATATTGTTTGAATGAGTGTCATTGCCACTAATTGTACTGGTCATGGCAGAAAAACGCCAAGCATGTCTTTTGCTTTTATTCCATCTGTAGATAAAACCAAAAGCCGCTTCTTTAGGTGATACAAATTGAGTGCTTCCAATATCACCCATATAGTTACTACCCCCTCCAAAAACACCGATTTCGTGTAATTGAGCGTAGTTTTGGCTGATCGCCAAAATAAACAGGAGAATGTGTGCTAACTTTTTCATTTTTATAATAGGTTGCAAATATAGTAATTATGAACACTCTACAAAGTGAATTGTTGATTTGTTGGTTTTTAATTTGTAAACTTATTTATTCCTAAACGAAAAAGTTTGCTGGCTAGTATTTTATCTGTTAATTTCTTCTGTCTTCACCAAAAAGTAATTTGTTTCGTAAGGTTTTTAAAAAGGTTTCCTCTGTTATTTCCACCATTTTAATTTTAAAGGGTGTTTTTTTAATAGTTAAAATGCTTTCATTTTTAACAGAGTTAATTCTTGAATCTAAGGAAACTAGATAGTTCTCTTCTCGTCCTGTTACTTTTAATTTTAAAATTGTACAGTCAGGAATGACCATAGGACGGGCATTTAAATTATGTGGGGCAATAGGAGTGATTACAAAACTTTCTGTTTCTGGAGTTAAAATAGGGCCTCCACAACTTAATGAGTAACCAGTAGAGCCTGTGGGAGTAGATATGATTAATCCATCAGCCCAGTAAGAGGTTAAATATTCATCGTTCAAATACGTTTCTATGGTTATCATAGAAGTAGTATCTTTACGGCTTACAGTAATCTCGTTCATGGCAAAATGTATGTCGTCTAGCGAACTCAATTTGGGAGAACAAGTTACACTAAGAAGTGTGCGTTCTGAAATGGTGTATTTTTTTTCCAGTACAAGGGTTAAGAATTTTTCAATGTTTTCTTGTTGTACATTGGCTAAAAAGCCTAGTCTACCTGCATTTATTCCTAATATAGGGATTCCAGAGTCTCTAACAAATGTAGCCGCTCTGAGAAAAGTTCCGTCTCCCCCCACACTCAATACCATCTGGTAAGTACTGTCTAAATCATTATGAGTGCTAAAAGTTTCTACTGTATTGGCAATGACTTGATTATCCTGAAGGATTTTTAAGAAGTTAGCCTCAATGGTAAATGCTATAGCATTTGTTTTTAGAAAACGGATTAACCGCTCTATAATAGGAGCAGTTGTGTTTTGGTAATATTGACCGTAGATGGCTACTTTCATGGTTGTTCTATTTCGATGAAGAAGTAAGGAGTGTTAGTATATCATTAACTTTAAAAAGGTTCTTTGTGTATATTATATATTAGGTTTAAATATTTATCTAAATAATCAGAACGTTCCTTAAGTGTTCTTAAATGTTCATCTTCTTGATGTTCGGATATGATTTCGTAATCATAGCGTCGGAATGTTTGAATGATCTCATTCAGACTCCCTTCTCCTAATTTTAATGTAATTTGAATTTTTTCTGTACTAGAATTGGAAATAAAAGCACCAAGTAATTTGGCATTATTGCCTTCTACTATTTGTGCTATTTGACTAAAAGAATAATCATTTATTCCTTTTTCAATAATTATAATACCTCCTAATTCACGTAGAAAAGGCGTTTCGTTAAAAACACGTATTACATCTTCTAATTCGTAATACCCGATATATTGATTGTTTAGGTCTAATACAGGTATGATATTGGTTTCGTTTTTGGCAAAATCATCTAATACATCTAGTAAAACAGAGTTGCTTCTAGTGAAAAAGGGATCAAAGGTATATCGGTATTCGGCTAGATTTTTGCTAAAATCAAACCCGTCTACATCTTCTGCGGCTACATTGCCAACAAAAACACCGTTTTCAGTTACTGGAAAATGCGAAAATGGATAATCGGTAAAAAAGTCTTGTGCAGTTGCTACCTCCTCATTAATGTCTAATGGTGTAAAGTCTTGATTGATATAGTCAATAAGTGTATTCATGGGTTAAGAATATCGTTTGAAAACGTTTTGAGTTGTTATTTAATTGCAAAATAATTAAAAAAATAGATAAGAGCATGAGTAAGTTTGTATTTTTGTTCCGTTTTATTAAAATATCGTTTTAAATGATTCAAAATAATTGTAAACTTAGTGTAAACATAAATAAAATTGCCACGTTGCGTAACTCTCGTGGAGCAAATACACCTAATGTAGTAGAAGCGGCTAAGCGCATTCAGGAATTTGGTGCACAAGGGATCACAATACATCCTCGTCCAGACGAGCGTCATATCCGTTATCAAGATGCGCGTGATTTGAAAGAGATAGTCTACACGGAATATAATATTGAAGGAAATCCACAACATAACTTTATTGATTTAGTGTTAGAATGTAAGCCTACTCAAGTTACTCTAGTTCCTGATGCTATAGGGGCTTTGACATCCAATGCAGGATGGGATACTATTTTGCATCAAAGATATTTAAAAGAAGTTATTGAGGAGTTTAAACGCAATGGTATTAGAACTTCTATTTTTGTAGATCCAATATTAAAAATGATAGAAGGAGCCAAAGAAACAGGGGCTGATAGAATTGAGTTGTATACTGAAACATTTGCGCATCAATACAATCTGGGAAATAAAGAGGGTATTGCGCCTTATGCAGCATCAGCTAAATTGGCCAATGAATTAGATTTGGGTATTAATGCAGGTCATGATTTAAGTTTGGAGAATATTCAGTTTTTTAATCAAAACATCCCAGGTTTATTAGAAGTATCTATTGGTCATGCGTTGATCTCCGAATCACTGTATTTAGGATTGGAAAATGTAGTAAATATGTATTTGAGAAAGTTGAAATAATTAATGATTGAATAGTAATAGTTTTTTGATTCAAGAGGCTTGGGAAAATATAGCGTACAATCTTATTAATTTACTTGGTGAGTAAGTGTGGATTGTTGGAACGTTACAGAGTAAATGTTAAAAAGAGACTAAAATTCTAAATTCAATCTTAAATAAAAATAGCTTCAATACAAAAGGTAAAAGAAATTTCTAGTGTAAAACTAGTAATAGTGATGAATTGATTTCTAACTGGTTGTTTCCTAATTATTAATTGAGGCGTTGAATTCGGAATGTTAAAAAAATAAAAATATTAGATTTGTTTTTAGTCGCTTTTGAAGTGAGCCTGTAAAAACAAAGAAATTAAATATGAAATTACATAGTAATATACATGGAGAAGGAAAGAGTTTAGTTATTATTCATGGCTTTTTAGGAATGTCAGATAACTGGAAAACCTTAGCCTCTCAATATGCAGAACAAGGTTTTGAAGTGCATACTCTAGATATGCGTAATCATGGAAAAAGTTTTCATACGTCTGATTGGGGATATAATTTTATGGTTCATGATGTTGTGAATTATTGCAAACAAAATAATTTATTTGATATATCTGTAATTGGGCATTCAATGGGAGGGAAGGTAGCTATGCTCTTGGCTACAACTTATCCCGATTTAGTAGATAAACTAATTGTAGCAGATATAGGACCTAAATATTATGCGCCACATCATCAAACTATTTTACAAGCGTTAAATGCTGTTGATTTTTCGGTCAAACCCTCACGTTCGGATGTAGAAGATGTAATTTCAAAATATATAACGGATTTGGGAACCAGACAATTTTTATTAAAGAATTTGTATTGGGTTGAGCCAGGACAATTGGGTTTTCGATTTAATCTAAAAGTATTTACAGAAAAAACTTCTGTAATTGGCGAAGCTTTGCCATTTGAAAACCACTTCGATAAAAAAACTTTATTTTTGCGAGGCGATAAATCAGACTATATATCAGATAGTGATTTTGAAACGATTTACCATCATTTTCCAAAAGCAGAAATACTCAGCGTAGCTAATGCAGGGCATTGGTTGCATGCGGAAAACCCAAAAGATTTTTTAGAAAAAACGTTGTGTTTTTTGGAGCGTTTTTCTTCAAATACGTTTTAGGAATAAAAAAATAATATTTTAAACCATATATAAAAATGAAATTATTGCAAAAATTCTTAATATCAACGCTAATTGTAATAGTGCTTTCTTATTTTATGAAAGAAGTACATTTTAAAGATATTACAACAGCTTTTGTTGTAGCCTTTGTTTTAGGGGTTTTAAATACCTTTTTAAAGCCAATATTAGTTTTCTTTACTTTGCCTATTACGTTTTTTACATTGGGTATTTTTTTGCTAGTTATTAATGCAGGAATGGTTCTTTTGTGTGCTAAATTGGTAGATGGATTTGTTGTAGAATCGTTTGTTACAGCCCTTATTTTTAGTGTCTTGATGTCTGTTTCACAATGGGTATTGTATAAGTTTATAAAAGACTAAAAATTAGTAAGTTGATTTTGATAAAATAAAATTTGTTGGGTGGTATAAATTATGTAATTTTGCGACCCAAATTTAGTACGTAAAAAACATATATAATGAATATTACAAAAACCAATATTGATGCGTTAAACGCAGTGGTAACTGTAGAAGTTGCAAAGAATGATTATGCTGAAAAGGTAGAGAAAGTTTTGCAAAACTACCGTAAAAACGCGAATATACCAGGTTTCCGTAAAGGTCAAGTACCAATGTCTTTAGTGCAAAAACAATACGGTAAAGCGGTTTTAGCTGAGGAGGTAAATAAGCTAATTCAAGAAAGTTTAAATAAGTTTTTAGTAGAAGAAAAATTAGATATCTTAGGAAATCCACTTCCTAAATTTACGGAAGATTTTAATTGGGATGCTGATGATTTTAAATTTGAATTTGAATTAGGTTTAGCTCCTGAATTTGATATAAAATTAGAAGGATCTAAAGATTTAACATACTATAATATTGTTGCAGATGATAAATTATTAGATGAGCAAGTTGTTAGAATTCAAAAACAATTTGGAAAAATGTCTTCTAAGGACATAATTGCTCAAGAAGATGATATTCGTGGTACTTTTGTAAATGAAGAAAAAGGAATCAACAAACCCGCTCAAATTACTTTAGATATTTTTGAAAACAAAGCCGTAGCAGACTCTTTTATAGGTAAAAAAGCAGGAGATGTAGTAGCTGTTCCAACAAAAGGCTTGTTTAATGATGATCATAAATTAATGGATTATTTAGGCCTAGGTCATGATGATGTTCACGGTTTAGATATTACTGTTGATTTTAAAATAGAAGAGGTTACTACAACTGAACCCGCTGAATTAAATCAAGAATTATTTGATAAATTATTTGGTGAAGGAAATGTGGCTTCCGTGGAAGATTTAAAGGCTAAAATCAAAGAAGATGCAGAAAAAACTTTTGCTCAACAAGCCGATCAAAAGTTCTATAACGATGCAACAGAATATTTAATTAATAACCACCAAGTTGAGTTGCCAGCCGAATTCTTGAAAAGATGGATTCAAACAGTTGGAGAAACTCCCTTAACACCTGAGCAAGCAGAAGTAGAATACGCACGTTCTGAAAACGGATTGCGTTACCAGCTAATCGAAAGCAAGATCATCGCATCTAATAATTTACAAGTTACCTTTGATGATCTAAAAGGATATGCTAGTGATATTATCAAAAAACAAATGGCACAATTTGGTCAGTTAGATCCTTCACAAGAAGATGTAGATAATATCGTAAGCCGTGTAATGACTAATCAAGAAGAAGTTCGTCGTTTGTCTGAGCAAGTAATGAGCGAAAGATTATTAAATGTGTTTAAAGAAAAATTAAACGCACCTACTAAAGAAGTAACTTATGATGAATTCATCAAAGCTATGTATGGTGAAATCTAATATGTGAGAATTTGTATGTTTTTTCTTGAATTTTATATTTTAAAATTATCAAAGAAATAATTTGCTTTTGTAAACTTTTAGACTTTCTTCGAAAGAAATCATAAAAAAAATACGTAAGTTTGAGCGTCAAATGTTTTGTTTGACGCTTTTTTGTTGACAAACTGTCATTAAAAATAAAAAGGTCTAAAAATTGTAACGAGTTTAAAACGTTTGATTAATAATTTTAAACTTTTAAACCTCTAAACTTTTAAACTAATAGTAAATGAATTACGGTAAAGAATTTAAAAAATATGCTACCAAGCATCATGGTGTAAATAGTATGTACTATGACAAAATTGTTAGTAGTATGACTCCTTATGTAATTGAAGAACGTCAATTGAATATTTCGCAATTAGATGTTTTTTCACGTTTAATGATGGATCGAATCATTTTTATGGGCACAGGAGTCGATGACTATATGGCTAATATCATTCAAGCACAGTTATTGTTCTTAGAAAGTGTAGATGCGTCTAAAGACATTCAAATATATATTAATTCTCCAGGGGGTAGTGTATATGCAGGTTTGGGTATTTATGATACAATGCAGTTTGTAAAACCTGATGTGGCAACTATTTGTACAGGTATGGCAGCTTCTATGGGGGCAGTGCTTTTATGTGCAGGAGCAGAAGGAAAACGTTCTGCTTTACCACATTCAAGGGTGATGATTCATCAACCTTCAGGGGGGGCACAAGGAGTAGCAACCGATATGGAAATAAACTTAAAAGAAATGTTGAAATTGAAAGATGAGTTATACCAAATTATTTCTCATCATTCAAAACAACCTTTTGAAAAAGTATATAAAGATTCCGAACGCGATTATTGGATGAAAGCCGATGAAGCAAAAGAATACGGAATGATTGATGAAGTTTTAAGAAGATAATTTTTTCGTCTAAAGTTCAAAGTAGAAAGCCAGAAGACTTTTAGCTTTGAACTTTACGACATTTGACTTGAATAATGGCAAAAGAAATTTTAGAATGTTCCTTCTGTGGAAGGAGAAAACCTGAAACCAATTTATTAATTGCAGGTATTGATGCACATATATGTGATCATTGTATCGAGCAAGCACACGGAATTGTTTTAGAAGAATTAAAAGCAAGTGGATTATCTAAAGTAACTGATTTAGTTTTGCAAAAGCCAAAAGAAATTAGAGCTTTTTTAGATAAGTATGTCATAGGACAGGAACAAACCAAAAAGGTTATTTCAGTTGCAGTATATAATCATTACAAGCGTTTAATGCAGTTGGATCACGGAGATGATGTTGAAATTGAAAAGTCAAACATTATTATGGTGGGGCAAACAGGTACAGGAAAAACCTTAGTAGCTAAAACAATTGCTAAAATGTTAGACGTTCCGTTAGCAATAGTAGATGCAACAGTGTTAACTGAAGCAGGTTATGTGGGAGAAGACGTCGAAAGTATTTTAACTCGTTTGTTGCAAGCAGCGGATTATGATGTGACGAGGGCAGAACGCGGTATTGTATTTATTGATGAAATTGATAAAATCGCGCGTAAGAGTGATAATCCATCTATTACACGTGATGTTTCAGGTGAAGGAGTGCAACAAGCTATGTTGAAGTTGTTAGAAGGAACTGTTGTTAATGTTCCTCCTAAAGGAGGACGTAAACATCCTGATCAAAAATTTGTAGAAGTTAATACTAAGGATATATTATTTATTGCGGGAGGTGCTTTTGATGGAATAGAACGTATCATTTCGAAACGTTTAAATCGTCAAGCAATGGGCTTTGGAGCATCTAAAGAAACGGATAAGATAGATGAAACCAATCTGTTGCAATATGTAATTCCAAAAGATATTAAAGATTTTGGGTTAATTCCAGAAATCATTGGTCGTTTGCCTGTATTAACGTATATGGATCCCTTAGATAAAGCTACTTTGCGTGCTATTTTAACAGAACCTAAAAATGCACTCATCAAACAATATAAAAAATTGTTTGCTATGGATGAAATCGAGTTTACTATTACTGATGAAGCATTGGATTTTATTGTAGATAAAGCGTTAGAGTATAAGTTAGGGGCTCGTGGTTTGCGCTCGTTATGTGAGGCTGTTCTAACAGATGCAATGTATGAAATACCAAGTTCAGATGAAAAACAATTAAATGTAGATAAAGAGTATGTGGAAGTTACTCTTAATAAAAATTTACTTAAACGTTTAGAAATAGCATCGTAAGCAAAATAGGCTGTCTAAAATTTTAAAAATGATGCTTGTTTATCATTTTAATAGAAAACTTTTTACAAATCAGAGAAGTGATTCTTCTTTGTTTGAATGATAAGTAAGACCTTTTTAGGCAGCTTTTTTGTATTTATTATCCTATAACCTAAACGGTATGGTTTGTTCTTATAGGGCTACCTCTTCAAAAGAAGAACAATCTCTCTCTTTGATCAAATATGATTTTTTTAGAAGGATATGAGTTTACTGCATTTCCAAAAGACTGTTTAAATATTCACGAGAGTTTGATAAGCGAGGCACTTTGTTTTGACCACCTAATTTCCCTTTTTCTTTCAGCCAATCATAAAACAGATTTTCACGTGCAACGTTTATTTTTAAAGAATTTAGAGTCATGTTATTATATCGTTTCGCTTCGTAGTCAGAATTTAGTGATTGTATAGTTTCGTCTAAAATTTTACCAAACCGTTCCATACACTCTGGATGTGTTTTAAACTCAATAATCCATTCGTGAGCTCCCTTTTCTTTTCCATCCATAAAAATGGGGGCAACGGTGTAATCTTTTACTTCGCAATTGGTTACTGAACAGGTTTTTGCGAGTGCTTTATCTGTGTTTTCAACCATTAGTTCTTCTCCAAAGACATTGATATGATGTTTTGTTCGTCCTGTAATGCGAATCCGATAAGGGGATAATGATGTAAAACGAACGGTATCACCAATTAGATAACGCCATAAACCAGCGTTAGTAGTAATTATGACCGCATAGTTTTTGTAAAGTTCAACTTCTGCTAGACGGACTACTTTTTGATCTGAGGTGCCGTATGTATCCATGGGTATAAATTCATAAAAAATGCCATAATCTAACATGAGTAATAAGTCGCTTGAATTATTAAGATCTTGTATGGCAAAAAAACCTTCAGAGGCATTGTATATTTCGTAGTATTTAAAGTCTGATTTAGGAAGTATTTTTTTGTACTGTTCACGATACGGCTCAAAACTTACACCGCCGTGAAAATAGACCTCTAAGTTAGGCCAAATGGAAAACAGGTTTGTTTTTCCAGTTTCTTCCATAAGCTTGTTAAGCAATACCATCATCCAAGAAGGAACCCCAGCAAAACTAGTTACATTTTCTATTTTAGTTTCATTGACGATTGCTAAAAGTTTTGTTTCCCACTCGCTCATTAAAGAAGTTTTGTTAGAAGGAGTACTGCTTAATTCAGCCCAAAAAGGCATATTATCAATAAGTATAGCAGATAAGTCTCCAAAAAAGGTATTGTTGTCTTCGTATAGTTGTTTGCTACCTCCTAAGCGTAGGCTTTTTCCAGTGAAAAGCTGAGAGTTTTCATTGTTGTTAAGATACATACAAAGCAAATCTTTACTGCCTTTGTAATGACAATTTTCAAGAGCCTCATTACTTACAGGTATAAATTTGCTTTTAGCATTAGTTGTTCCACTTGATTTAGCAAACCATTTAATCGGTTGATGCCAAAAGACATTTTGTTCTCCTTTGCGAGTACGCTCAATTAAAGGTTCTAAATCTTCATAGTCAGAAATAGGTACCCTTTCCTGAAAAGTATGATATGTTTTTATTGATTGAAAATGATAAGTTTTACCTAGTACCGTATTTTCTGACTGACGAATTAGGTTCATCAGTAGCTCTTCTTGTACTTCATTTGGGTATTTTAAAAAAAGTTCTATTTGGTGAATGCGTTGTTTTAAAACCCAAGAGGCAATAGAATTTATAATTGGTAAAGGCATTATAATCGTGAATTTTGAATTTTGATTTTTGAATCATAACTTTACGCTAAAATAAAAAATAAATTGATTACCTAACATTTAAAATCAAAAATCTATTATGACTTTTCAAGGCGTACTTACCAAAATGCAAACGGAGTTTGTTAATCCCATTGAATACTATCTAGTCTTTGAAAATTCTTTTTTAAATCTTAATCAGTTATTAGGTAAATCAATTGAGTTTCTTCATGTTGGTTATCAGTGTTTAGAATGTGGGAAAGAAAAAAAAATTTTCAGACAAGGTTTTTGTTATGATTGTTTTATGGCAAGTGCATCAGCGGGTGATTGGATTATGAAGCCTGAATTAAGTAAAGCGCATTTAGATATTGAAGATCGCGATTTAGAATATGAAAAAAAAGTACAATTACAACCTCATATAGTATATTTGGCTCTATCAAGTGAAGTGAAAGTAGGGGTAACAAGAAAAACGCAAGTACCTACTCGATGGATAGATCAGGGAGCTGTACAGGCTATTCCGGTTGTTGAAGTTCCAAATCGTTATTTGGCAGGTATAACTGAGGTGGCATTAAAAAAAAGATATGCTGACAAAACAAACTGGCAACGTATGTTAAAAAATGAAGTGCCTGAAGTAGATTTGATAGCAGAGCGTAATAATTTACAATTTATTTTGCCTCAAGAGGTACATGAGTATTATCATCCTATTGCAGATGATTTATATAAAATTCAGTATCCCGTTTTAGAATATCCTAAAAAAGTAGTGAGTTTGAATTTAGAAAAAACACCACATTATACAGGAATTTTAAAAGGAATTAAAGGGCAATACTTAATATTTGAAGACAATACTGTTTTTAATATTAGAACCTATGAAGGTTACGTAGTAAAGATTGATCTATAATATTTTTTATACAATATAAAAAAATACAAAAACTGAGAGTGTCCAAACGGGTACAATCCTACTTCTTTAAACCAAAGAGAGGTTTGAATAAAGTGAACAGGAAAAGTCAAATTATGGTGTTGATAATCTGATTTTTCCTGTTGTGTAAAAGATAAACTAGAGATTAATAGATCCCTTTTTAGACATCCACAGCTCTTTGTTTTTAATAATTAATTATTTTTTTCTACCAAAAAGACCCTCAAGAACTTGGTTAGCTGTATTTTTAATAGCTTCTTTTTTAGGATCTTTTGTAGATGTTGAATCTTTTCCTTTTTTATTTCCTCCTAGAATGTTGCTAAGAGCATCAACTCCCTGATTAAGATATTTGTCTTTTTGTGACTTCGCAATTTGTAAGGCTAAGTTGGAGCTTGCTTGTTTTAGGTCTGTAGTTACTTTTGGTGATTTAAAATTACCTGTCATCAACGCGTTAATAGGAACACTTTCAATTCTTGATGCTTCGTTAGGACTCAGTTTTGCTAATAACTTATTTACATCACCTCCTAGATATTTAGCTGGTACATCTAATTTGATATTGTAATTCATGTTTTGATCAAAACCATGTGTGCCACCTACTTCAGCTACGATGTCCTGATATTTTATTTTAAATGGTTTAACAATTACACGTCCTTTATCAAATGCTAAATTGGCTTTAATATCATTTAAATTGATTTTTTTGATGTCTAAAAACTTTAATTGAGATCCTAATGCACTAAGCATTTGTGAATTATTAGCATTTATTGAAGCAGAAAGTAATTGTCCTAATAAGTCCCCTGTTAAAGTCTTAATATCTGGAGTTAATTCAACAGCATCTAAATTACCATTTAGCTTAATAGTAGAATTAAGCTTTCCAGTGATAGCTCCTGCTATAGGTGCAATATTTTTTAGTAGATTTAATTGAGTAAAAGATTGGGTAATATCCACCTTGTCGAGGTTTAAATTCATATTAAATGTTGGAATATTGCCTTTTGTAGATACAAGTCCATTAAAACCAATAGTGCCGTTAAAGATGTCTGTTTTTACGTTTTGTAACGAAACAGTTTCATTTTTAATCATCATTTTACCTGATACATTTTTAAGTGTTAAATTATCATATACAACTGTGTTTGCTTTTGCGCTAATTGTACAATCAAGAAAAGCGGGTATTTTAACGGCTTCTTTTTTTCCTTTTTTAACAGAAGAGTTTGCTCCGCTGTTAGAGGTGTTTGAATTAGGATTGTTTGTTGAGTTTACTGGAGCAGGAGCCATAAAATCGGCAACATATAACTGGTTTGAGCCCATATTAAAATTACCTTTTAAGGTTTGTTTTCTGAAGAAAAAGCCATAGAAATTTTCTAGTATACCATTTATCTTTAAGTCCGAACTCCCTGTTTTCATATCTAATTGATTCAGTTTAATCTGGCTATTCGTAAAACTAACCTGAGCTAGTTTTATTTGAACTGGTTTAGCCATCTCAGGACCGGTATAATTAAATCCAGTTAAATGCAAGGTACCAGCATTTTTAATTTTTTCATATTCATTCTTTTCAACAGCCTGCATGTTAAATTCTGTTGTTATGTCTGCTTTTAGAATTCCAGAAAGGGGTTTGTCTATTTTTATAGGGTACGCTTTTGTGAAATTGCCTAGATTAATAGTTCCTTTTAGAGCTGCGTTAACATGTGGATTCGTAGCTACATTTTTGATAGACGCTTTTGCGTTAAAAATGTCTTGATCTATTTGAAAAGATAACTGGTCTAGATTTACATACGTATCATTTAAAGCGCCGCTATCGTTAATTATTTTAGTGTCAATTACAATGTTTCGGACTGATTTTGGAAGTTGGGGATATTGAAAAGAAGCATTATTAGATGCTATAGCAATATTAAATGTAGGGATTATATTTTCTTTTAGTTTTCCTTTTACCTTACCATTTATTGTAAAATCGCCTGATGTTTTTACGGTTTCTAAATTGCCTGCATATTGCGCAGGGACAAGACCTAAGAAGTTTTTAAAAGAAGAGGTAGGTGTTTTAAAAGTTAAGTCATAAAGTTGTTCCCCTTGTAGCATTTGTATAAACCCATTGAACTCTAGAGGAAGTTCGTTGATTTTTGCCTTATTTTCCTTAAAGGTATACTTATTAGCAGATAAGTCTATTCCTAATACGGCATCTAATGTAATGACTACATTTTTCATATAGTTCATTTTATCCATGTCAAGAGAAACTTTAGCAACAGATTGAGTTTCTAAATCTAATTTTTGAGAGCCAAAGTCTCCTTTTCCGCTATGTTGTATACTGTCTAAAACCATTTTAATTTTGGAACGCTCATCATAGAATTTAAAACGAAAATTTTCAACAGCATAATTTTGTATGTTCATTGAAAATGGTTCGCTTTTTTCATTAGTAGTAGAAGGGTCATTCGTTTTTTTAGCAATATCAAAATTTCCTTTGCCTTCTTTATTGAAAAGGATATTGGCTAACCCGTTTTTAATGCTGATTGACTCTAGGGACATGGGGTCTTTTTTGTCTTTCCAAAGTTCAGTTACAGACATTTTTAGATTTAGTTCGTCAAAAGCAACAAGGGTATCCCCTTCAAAAGGCGCATGATTTATGATGATAAATTTTTGTAAGGAAATAGTAGCTTTTGGGAAACTTTTAAATAAGCTTATATCAGCATCAGCAAATGCAACTTTGGCATTTAGATTTTCATTAATGGT
This sequence comes from Flavobacterium columnare NBRC 100251 = ATCC 23463, assembly GCF_002530675.1. Lineage (GTDB taxonomy): Bacteria > Bacteroidota > Bacteroidia > Flavobacteriales > Flavobacteriaceae > Flavobacterium > Flavobacterium columnare. The sequence goes on along the minus strand of NZ_PCMX01000008.1, from coordinate 16,057 downwards.
TTCTTGAATTTTGGCTTTTATTGTATCTTTAAAAAATAATGGAATGCAGGCTAAAACCCCAATTATCATTAATAGAGAGGCTCCAATACCTATAAAAATTTTCTTTTTCATTTTATAATCTTTTTTGAAATTGTATCTTGTAAAGCTTTTTAGCTTACACACAAAAATACATAAAAAAAATCCGCTTTAATATGAAAACGGATTTTTGTATTATACGTTAATTTATTTTTAACTCATAAGGAAGTATTAATTGCATCCCCTTTCGATTATTCATTCGTTTTATTTGATGAATCATTTCTAAACCTTCTTCGCCAATTTGTTCTTTTAAGAGATTTTCGCGAGTTTTAAAGAAACTTATAAATCCGCTCTTTTCAAATTCATCAAAGAAATTTTTTTCAAATTCAGGATACGATATTGTGTTATAATCTTTTGCTTTCGAAATAGTAGCTGCGTAAGCTATGGCATCGTCTAGTCCTCCAATTTGGTCTACTAATCCAATTCTAAGGGCATCAGAGCCACTCCAAACACGGCCTTGTGCTATAGCATCTACTTGTTCAAAAGTCATTTTACGCCCTTTAGCCACACGGTTTACAAATGTTTTATAAATATTTTCAACACCCTCTTGTGTAAAGTTCCTAAAATCAGTGTCTATTGGTTCAAAAACACTATATCCCGATGCGTTTTTATGAGTTTCTACCGTTTCTGTATTGATACCATATCGTTTGCTGATTTCGGATAAGTTTGGTAGCATACCAAAAACTCCAATAGAACCAGTTATTGTACTTGATTCCGCAAAGATTTTGTTGGCATTACAAGCTATGTAATAACCTCCAGATGCAGCCAGATTGCCCATAGATACAATTACTGGTTTTGTTTTTTTGGTTAGTTCTATTTCTCTCCAAATTAAATCAGAGGTTAGGGCGTTTCCTCCAGGACTATTAATGCGTAATACAATAGCCTTGATGTCTTGGTCTTCACGAGCTTCTTTTAATGATCTTTTCATAGAGCCTTCTCCCACAGTATTTAGATCCCCTTCTCCCGAACCTATCTCACCTTGTGCATAAATAACAGCAATTTTTTCACCTAAACTAAATTCTTCATTACTAGCTAATTCTTTGGAATAATCAAGGATTGTTACAGTGTTATAATCTTCGTTATTAGCTACTTTTAATCTTTTTTTGATGTCTTGATGATAAATGTCTTCGTATGCTACTATATCTACTAGCTTATGACGTTTTGCTAACTCAGGTGTACGGGCTAACAAATCAGTTGCTATTGCATTCAAATCCATTACAGATACGTTTCTTGATTGAGCTATATCCTCAACTACAGCCTTCCAAATAGAATTTAAAAAAGTACTAATTTGTTCACGATTTTCAGAACTCATAGTGTTCGTCAAGAAAGGTTCAACAGCACTCTTGTATTTTCCATGTCGGATTACCTCCATTTTGATGCCTGTTTTATCTTGAAAATCTTTAAAATACATTACTTCGCTAGATAAGCCTTTAAACTCTAATTCGCCAACAGGATTTAAATAAATTGTATTGGCAACAGAGTTTAGATAGTATTCTTTTTGTGAATAGGTATTGCCGTACGCTAATATAAATTTTCCTGATTTTTTAAAGTCTTCTAGTTGATCTCTAAGAGCTTTGGTTTGAGCAATACCCAGATTGAGCGTGTTGTTTAAAATAGAAATTCCTTTTATTTTGGTGTCTTCTTTAGCCTGTTGGATTGCTTTTAATATATCTGTTAAGCCTTCCCCTTTTCCTTTCTCGTTTAAAAAAGGCATATCTTCATAATTAAACTTTCCAGCATAATCTTCCGTTATTTTTTCTAAATTTAATATCAGTACGGAATTGTCTTTAATTTCTATTTTTTCTTTTCCGCCAGCTAGTAAAGTGCCTAGTATAATAATGCTAAAAAAGCAGATCATGCAGAATATGAAAAGACCAATTATGCTTGCTAATACATTTTTTAAAAAATTCATTGTTTTGTTTTTTACAGATTAGTGTTTAAAAAATTAAAAAAGTTACATGAAAAAATAAGTTATTAACACAGATGCAAATATACTTCTATTCTCCAATTCTTTTTAGTTACTTTGCCAAGCATGGGAATACAAAAAAAAGTTATATTATCTTTAGGGAGTAATCAAGGGGAGAAACTTGATCATATAATGACTTGTATACAGTTGATTCATAATAAAATTGGATTGGTTCTACAAGTGTCAAAGTTGTATGAAACACCTGCTTGGGGGTTTGAAAGCGATGCTTTTTATAATTGTGCAATACTTATTCATACCTCTTTTACGCCTGAACAAGTTTTAAGGAAAATAGGAGGTATAGAAAAAGAAATGGGTCGTCAAAGGAAGAAAGAAGTAGGCTATGAATCCCGTATTATTGATATAGATATTGTAGCGTTTGATGATCAGGTATTAAATACTGAAAATTTAATAATTCCGCATCTTCACATGCAAAACAGACGTTTTGTGTTGTACCCTATGAAGGATCTTGGGGTAGAATGGGTGCATCCTGTTTTGTGCAAAAATATAGATCGTTTGTTGTTAGACTGTCCAGATACTAGCTCTTGTGAAGTAGTTGCTGAACTAACGGCTCCTATTAAACAGTTTGATGTAGATAAACTAAATTACATAGCTATAGAAGGAAATATTGGAGCAGGTAAGACTACTTTAGCTTCCAAAATAGCAGCAGATTTTAATGCTAAATTAGTTTTAGAACGTTTTGCAGATAATCCTTTTTTGCCTAAATTTTACAAAGACCAAGGACGTTATGCTTTCCCATTAGAAATGTCATTTTTGGCGGATCGTTACCAACAGTTAGCTGACGATCTGTCGCAATTTGATCTTTTTGCAGATTTTGTAGTGGCAGATTATCATATTTTTAAATCCTTGATTTTTGCAAAGGTTACGTTACAAGGTGATGAGTTTCGCCTTTATAAAACCCTATTTGATATTATTTATAAAGAAATGCCCAAACCTGATTTATACGTATACTTATATCAGAACACCGATAGATTACTCAAAAATATAAAAAAGAGAGGGCGTAGTTATGAACAAGAAATACCTGCAGAATATTTAGATAAAATTAATAAAGGGTATTTAGATTATATTAAAACGCAATTAGGATTAAATGTATTAGTAATAGATGTTTCTGATTTGGATTTTGTAAAACGACAGGAGGATTATGTAATTATCTTGCAAAAAATACAAGAAAAATTAAATTGCTAGAAACACTGAAAAGGATTAAAGGGATTTTATATAAAAACCTTTAATCCTTTTTATTTTTTGTTTAGTTTGCAAAACAAATCCCAGACAACAATACCTGTACTTACAGAAATATTCAAAGAATGTTTAGTGCCCAGTTGAGGTATTTCAATGGCTCCATGGCAAAGTTTTACAGCTTCTTGATTTACTCCAAAAACTTCATTTCCAAAAACCAAAGCATATTTTTTAGTAAGTTTAGGTTGAAATTGATCAAGGAATATTGCGTTTTCAACTTGTTCAATAGCATATACTTCAACTTCTTCTTTTTTAAGATTTTCAATAACCTCTAACACGTCTTTATGGTATTCCCAACAAACCGTTTCAGTTGCTCCTAAAGCTGTTTTATGAATTTCTTTGTTAGGAGGCGTGGCGGTAATTCCACATAAATAGATCTTTTCAATTAAAAAAGCATCACTTGTTCTAAATACAGAACCAATGTTGTGAAGGCTTCGTATATCGTCTAATATGATAATAAGAGGTGTTTTTTGAGCTTCTTTGAACTCCTCTACTGTTTTGCGTTCTAATTCGCTATTCTCAATTTTTCTCATCGGACAAATTTACATTTCTTTCGATAATAAATAATGTTGTTTTGTATATACTGTTGTTAATTCGTTAGTATTATCTATGATAAGGAAGGGGTATAAATTGCTGTTTTAGTAGAATGAAACAAAAAAGCCCTCCAAGGAGAGCTTTATAAATCTTTAAAAAAGCTTTTAATTACTGTACAGTCGGACCTGTTGGTTTAGCATCTAGAGGGCTAGTTGGTGCTGGTTTAGCCACAACATTACCTGTAATGTGCAATACTTTGGTAGGATTATCTTTCATGTTTGTAGTAACCGTTACCGATTTGTTAATAGCTCCTACACGGTTTGTATCATATTTAACACCAATTACAGCTTTTGCTCCTGGAGCAATTGGCTCTTTAGGAAAAGAAGGAACAGTACAACCGCAAGAACCTTGAGCGTTTGAAATAACCAATGGTTCGCTACCATTGTTAACAATAACAAATTCTCTTTTTCCGTCAGCACCTTGTTCAATTGTACCATAGTCTATAGTTTCTTTTTCTACATACATCCCAGGGCCTGATACTTTTGTAATTTCAAATTTTGTTTCTTCTGTTTTTTTAGCTACTTCCATTTTTGCTTTTGAAGCGGCCTTTTTTGCTTTTTCTTGAGCATTAGATGATAAATTTCCTAAAAATACTATTGTTGCTACTGCTAGTATTGCCTTTTTCATAATTGACTTGTAATTAGTTATACACAAATGTAAAAATATTTGATCAAATATTACGCCAAAATAAGTAAATTCGTCGCGATTAATCAAAAAAATTAACGTTTTGTCAGTAAAAGCTAAAACACCTAAGGAAACTCCTCTAATGAAGCAGTATAACGAGATTAAGGCTAAATATCCAGATGCTTGTTTGTTGTTTAGAGTGGGTGATTTTTACGAAACCTTTGGAGAGGATGCTGTTCGCACAGCTCGTATTTTAGGAATCACTTTAACAAAAAGAGGGAGTGGAACAGAAAGTGAAACGGCCTTGGCGGGGTTTCCACATCACTCTTTAAATACGTATTTGCCAAAATTGGTAAAGGCGGGTTTACGTGTGGCTATTTGTGATCAGTTGGAAGATCCCAAAATGACCAAGACTATTGTAAAACGCGGAGTAACAGAGTTAGTTACTCCTGGTGTTTCTATGAATGATGAGGTGTTGATGTCTAAATCTAATAACTTTTTGGCTTCTGTTTATTTTGGTAAGAAACAATTAGGTGTGGCTTTTTTAGATGTATCAACAGGCGAGTTTTTAACTTCTGAAGGAAATGCGGATTATGTAGATAAATTATTGCAAAATTTTAATCCAAGTGAGATTTTAGTTCCTAAGCAGAATAAGAAAGAATTTGTAGGACTTTTTGGTGAAAATTTTCACGCCTTTTATCTTGAAGATTGGGTATACAAACAAGACTATGCAACTGAAAGTTTGATTAATCATTTTCAAACCAATTCTCTAAAAGGTTTTGGAATAGAAGAGTTAGAGCATGGTGTTATTGCTTCAGGAGCTATTTTGTATTATTTATCCGAAACCCAACATAATAAAATTCAGCATATAACCTCTATTCACCGCATTGCAGAAGATGCTTACGTTTGGATGGATCGTTTTACTATTCGTAATTTAGAGTTATATCATAGTTATAATCCTAACGCTGTTACCTTGTTAGATGTAATAGATCGTACTCTTTCTCCTATGGGAGGACGCTTGTTAAAACGATGGTTAGCTCTTCCGCTAAAAGATATAAATAAGATTAAAGGACGCCATGAAGTAGTTGGTTATTTTAAAGATAATCAAGATCTATTGTGTCAAGTTCAACAACAGATTAAGCAGATATCAGATCTAGAACGTTTGATATCTAAAGTGGCAGCTGGAAGAGTTTCGCCAAGAGAATTAGTGTATTTAAAAGATTCTTTAGATGCTATTGAACCAGTTAAGACACTTGCTTTAAAAAGCACTCAGGAGGCGGTGAAAGTAATAGGGGATAGTTTGCATGCTTGTGAATTGCTAAGAGAAAAAATTAGTAATACACTAAATCCAGATGCACCAGTGGCAATTAATAAAGGAAATGCCATTGCGCTAGGAGTAAATGAAGAATTAGATGAATTACGAAATATTTCAAATTCAGGGAAAGAGTTTTTGGAAGCAATAGAAAAAAGAGAATCTGAAAAAACTGGTATACCATCTTTGAAAATTTCTTTTAATAATGTTTTTGGATATTATATAGAAGTTCGGAATACACATAAAGACAAAGTGCCTTCAGAGTGGATTCGTAAGCAAACATTGGTAAATGCAGAACGCTATATAACAGAGGAATTAAAAGAATACGAATCAAAAATATTAGGAGCCGAAGAAAAAATTCATCAATTAGAAATGTCTTTGTTTGAACAGTTAGTAACTTGGGTTGCAACCTATATTAAGCCTGTTCAGCATAATGCTAACCTCATTGCTCAGTTGGATTGTTTGACTTCGTTTGCGCAACAAGCAATTGAAAACAATTACGTGTGTCCAGAAATTAACGATACGTATGTATTAGATATAAAAAACGGACGCCATCCAGTTATTGAAAAACAATTGCCTATAGGAGTGCCGTATATAGCCAATGATGTGTATCTTGATCGAGACCTCCAACAAGTGGTTATGATTACAGGGCCTAATATGTCAGGAAAATCAGCTATACTAAGACAAACAGCGCTTATTGTTTTATTGGCACAAATGGGGAGTTTTGTACCCGCTGAAGCCGTAACTATGGGCGTGGTTGATAAGATATTTACGCGTGTGGGAGCTAGTGACAATATATCTATGGGGGAGTCAACCTTTATGGTGGAAATGAATGAAACCGCATCAATCCTAAATAATATATCCAATAGAAGCTTAGTTTTGTTGGATGAAATAGGGAGAGGAACGAGTACGTATGATGGTGTGTCTATTGCATGGGCTATTGCAGAGTTTTTACATGAAAATCCAGCACAACCCAAAACACTTTTTGCTACTCATTATCATGAACTTAATGAGATGACAGAAACGTTAACTCGAATTCAAAACTATAATGTGTCTGTAAAAGAATTAAAAGACAATGTGCTATTTATCCGTAAATTAGAAAAAGGAGGAAGTGCGCATAGTTTTGGTATTCACGTGGCTAAAATGGCTGGAATGCCGCAAACAGTTATACAAAGAGCGGGTAAGATTCTAAAAAAATTAGAAAAAAATCATTCTTCGGAGGTTTTAAACGGTAAAACAGCACAAGGGAACTTAGGCAATGAAGAAGAAGAAATGCAACTAAGTTTTTTTAATTTAGATGATCCTTTGTTGCAAGAAATAAAAGAAGAAATTCAGAATTTAGATATTAATACCTTGACTCCCGTAGAAGCTTTAATGAAACTAAATGAAATCAAGCGTATGCTTGCAAAAAAATAATTTTTTAGAAATTTAAAGAATTGAATCTTAAATATTTAAAAAAAGTTTTGATTTTTTTTTATTTAAGTATTTGTAAATACTGATTCTTGTTGTATATTTGCACTCGCAATACGGAAGTAAGGCAATGTTCTTTAAATTAAATGCGAAAATAGCTCAGTTGGTAGAGCGCAACCTTGCCAAGGTTGAGGTCGCGGGTTCGAACCCCGTTTTTCGCTCTGTTACTAGAATAGCAACGCTCGAGTGGTGGAATTGGTAGACACGCTGGACTTAAAATCCAGTGAACATTAGTTCGTGCGGGTTCAAGTCCCGCCTTGAGTACAAAAAATCCTTTCAAAAGTAGGAAAGGGATAAAGTAATTTAATTACTTTATATACGTTCATGGTTGCATAAGTTTTAAAAAATATACGCTCGAGTGGTGGAATTGGTAGACACGCTGGACTTAAAATCCAGTGAACATTAGTTCGTGCGGGTTCAAGTCCCGCCTTGAGTACTAAATTTTTAGAAGTATTTTTTAAACCAATTTGTAATTTACAGTGCTAATTAAATTTGCGAAAATAGCTCAGTTGGTAGAGCGCAACCTTGCCAAGGTTGAGGTCGCGGGTTCGAACCCCGTTTTTCGCTCTGTTACTAGAATAACAACGCTCGAGTGGTGGAATTGGTAGACACGCTGGACTTAAAATCCAGTGAACATTAGTTCGTGCGGGTTCAAGTCCCGCCTTGAGTACAAAGCCCTCTATTTATAGAGGGCTTTTTTTATGTCTTAAAGTTTTATTCTCCCAAAGCGATCAAGATAAAAGTTGTAGTTTTGTTATTACTAGAGAATGGAGTATGACGTGGATCAAGAACAAAAGTTGGAGATTATGCAAAAAGATTGGATAATCTGAATAAGAAGAAATCTATCTTTCTTACCCCTCTAAAGTGACTTCTAAAGGCTTTTATTTTAGCATTAAAAGATTCAGCAGCTGCATTAGTACTTCTAATCAAAGTAGTTTAGTATTGATTGATAATTGAGTGTTATTGTATTTAGAACAATGTTGAAGTTTTTAAATCCTGATTCTTTTACTGTTCTATATCAATGGGCTAATTTTAACATTGCAACATTTTTATCGTTATTGGTGTTGTAGATATTTCTTAATTGTTGAGATAAATGGTATGCTGTTTTTATCTCTGGATATAGTTCAAATAGAATTTCAGCTCTTTCTTGTTGGTTTATCGTCCATTTTTGGCGAGATTTATAGAGTAAATACCTGTGTTTAGCTAATAATTGCTTTGGGGAATCACCATTGGGTAAAATTTGTGGAATATGTGTTTTGTTTTCTGATTTTGCTTTTATTATGGCTTGATTTTCCATATCTATAGCTTTTCATCGGTATTTGATTCTGATTTCTTGTAAGGCTTCTAAGGCTCGTTTTTGGGCATGGAATCTATCGGTTACTTGTATTGCTTTTGGAAAACATTTTTTAGCTATCAATTTCATAGTATTGGCCATATCTAATGTTATTTCTTTGACACAATTTCTTTTTTCAGGATCAATTTTACGGATATGTTCTATGGCTTGATCATCCTTTGTTCCAGCAATAATAGCTACTAAGGAACTTTTTTTACCTTTGAATTTTTTGTTGGTTACAATAGTGTAAAGTTTCCCCTGAGACAAAGCTACTTCATCAATTGATAGATGTGTCCCCATATTTTGGGGATAAATAATCCATTGATGCGCGTGTTCTCTTGGTTCCCAAGAACTAAAGGAACTCAGATGCTTTTTATGCTGTCTTTGTAGTTTTTTACCCTTAACTCCAAAGAAACTACCAATAGTTTGAGAATCTATAGCTGTGTTATCGATTGATTTCTTTTAAAAAAGATGCAAATTCTTGCGTCATACGTGTTTCTTTAGCTACTAAATTCCAATCTCTTTTAACTATCTCACCTGTGTTTTTATTAGTCCAACGACGACGTTTTATGTGTAAATACACAAACTTTCCTCTTAGTGGAAAATCTTAAATTGTTATTTCGTCTGTCAAGTCTTTGGAGGCTAACTCTATGTTGTCAAACTCTTTTGGAGGTTTTGCTTTTTCTTCAAAATAAAGATGTAGGTTTTCTTCTGAATTATCAACTGAAATTATTTCAAAATAATCAACTAGAAAATCAGGAAGCATCAATTTTAAAAGAGTTATAGGGTCCATAATAGTGTTTAAATTTGACAAAAATCTCCTTTTTTAATTAAATTCTCCCCAACTTTTGTTCTTGATCCGATTTTTGACTTGATCCTTTTTTGCTACATTGTCAAAATAAAAAAAAACCACTAAAAATAGTGGTTTTAATGTGGTACCTCCAGGAATCGAACCAGGGACACACGGATTTTCAGTCCGTTGCTCTACCAACTGAGCTAAGGTACCAATAACTTTTTTGAACGTAATCATCTTGTGATTTGTGGTACCTCCAGGAATCGAACCAGGGACACACGGATTTTCAGTCCGTTGCTCTACCAACTGAGCTAAGGTACCATTTCTTGAAGCGTTAATGCTTCTCGAATGCGGATGCAAATATAGTAGCTTTTTTCATTTCTGCAAAACATTTTTTCAAAAAATCTATTTATATCTTTGTAAATAATTAAAAAGAAGTCATGGTTTTAGCGGTAGATATTGGAAATACAAGAGTTAAAGTAGCTGTTATAGAGAAAGATATGTTTTTAGAGTTAGCTTCTTTTTCACTTGAAAAAATTTTATCTGAAATGGAATTTTTTTTAGAGAAATATCCTTTATGCAAGGATTTAATACTCTCTTCTGTTGGTAAATTAGAAAAAAAGCAAATTGTTTGGCTTCAAAAAAAATGGAATGTTGTGCAGATTTCTAGAGAAAGCAAGTTTCCTTTTCTTAATCAATATGCAACTCCTAATACACTCGGAGTGGATCGTATGGTTTTAGCTGCGGGAGCTGTTTTGCAATTTCCGTTTCAAAATAGATTAATTATTGACGTAGGGACCTGTGTGACATACGATTTTGTAGATGAATACAATGTTTATCACGGCGGAGCTATTTCTCCAGGTTTTCGACTTCGTTATGCTTCTATGCATAATTATACAGCCCAGTTACCCTTGTTAGAACTAAATGAGCCGGAAGATTTAGTTGGCAACTCAAGCATTAGTTCCATGCACTCAGGTGTAGTTAATGGTTTGAGTTTTGAAATTGATGGTTACATTGATGAGCTAAAAAAAGATAAAGAAAAATTTATAATAATTTTAACGGGAGGAGATGCTAATTTTTTGGCTAAACGATTAAAAAATACCATATTTGCGAATTCAAATTTTTTATTAGAAAGTTTGAATCATATATACCAATACCAAATACAATGTTTAGAAAAATAATTTCAGGGACTTTGTTCCTTTTTACTTTGCAAAATACCGCACAGACAGGTTCGGCTTCATTTTATTCATCTTACGGTCTTGGTGAGACTAAGTTTGCTAATTCAGTTGAAAATCGTTCAATGGGAGGAATAGGTGTTGTTATGGATAGTATTCATATTAACTTTCAGAACCCCGCAAGTTTATCTAATATGAAGTTAACGACCTTATCAATGGGAGGTGCTTTTTCAAAAGTAAATTTTAGAAATACTTCTATTGAAGAAAAAGCCCAACGAGTTACCTTTGATTATCTGACGGCAGCCTTTCCTTTAACGAATAAGTTAGGAGTAGGGATAGGATTATATGCAAACTCCTATGTGGGATATAAAATTAATGCCAAAGAAGGTTTTAACACCCGTAATCTAGAAGGATTAGGAGGTATGAATAGAGCCTATATTTCTTTAGGGTATAAGATAAGTCCCAAATTTAGTCTAGGAGCTGAGTTTGATTATGATTTTGGGATAATTAAGAAAGATATAATATTTTTTCACGATTCAAATGCTAATGCAACTTTTGAGCGTTCAGAATATCAAGTTAGAGGAGGAAATGTTCGGTTAGGAGGGTTTTATAAAACAAAAATTTCTCAATACGATTTTGTTACCTCAGGAACCGTTGATCTGCCCTTAGGATTAAAGGTGCTAGAAACCAAGAATAAAGGTTTGATATATACAGTTACAGGAGCTGAGCTTAACTTTGGTACAGAACAAAAAAATTCATTTAGAAATAATCGAAACCAATTTTCTTTTGGATCTTCTTTTGGAATTGATAAAAAATGGGCCATTGGTTTTGAGTCTTCATTTGCCACTAAGGGAGATTTAGAACTAGATGATAATAAATCTTTAGCAGGAGAAGAAAAAGCCAAAATTGCTTTAGGAGGGTATTATATTCCTAAATACAATGCCTTTTCAGGTTACTTAAATCGTGTGGTATATCGTGGAGGACTTCGTTATGAAAATATTGGTGTTGTTGCTAAAGGAGAGTCTATAAGAGATAAAGCAATAACGCTTGGGGTAGGCCTACCATTAGGAGGCACTTTTTCTAATGTAAATATAGGCTTTGAGTATGGACAAAAAGGAACTACAGCATCAGTCCTTATAAAGGAAAATTATATAAATTTTTCTATAGGATTGTCGTTTAATGATAGATGGTTTGTAAAACGTAAATATGATTAATCTTTTTCAAAAAAAAGGAGTCTTTAAAGTGGTGCTATTTTTAATAGCTTCACTTTTTTTTGTGTCTTGTGAAAACAGTATAAATGAAGTTCGGAAAATCAATATTACATCAATTAAGCCTATAGGTGAAATTGAAAAATTCAATCTAAAATACACTGATTCAGGCAGGATTAAAGCCGTCTTAATTTCACCTAAAATGCTAGATTATAGTACAGCAGAATTTCCCTTTAATGAATTTCCAGAGGGATTAAATTTGTCGGTTTATGATGAAATGGGCAATAAGAGTTTAGTGACCTCTAAATATGCAATAATTTACAACAAAACGAATCTAATAGAATTAGATCAAAATGTAATGATTACAACTCATGATGGAAAACGTTTGGAAACCGAACAATTGTACTATGACCAAAAGAATGAATGGTTTTTTACCCAAAAACCATTTAGATTTACCAATAATGGAAGCGTTATTAATGGGGTAGGGATTGATTTTAGTAAGGATTTTAGTCACTTAGATACTCAAAATATACAAGGAACGTATAGTTTGTAGTTAATAAAATCTTTAAAAAGACAAGGTTAAAGAATAAAAAATACTAATACTTAAGATCTAATATCTTGATTACAATAAAAAAGTACTGAACTTATGAAATATATGAAATATACCCAATACGCCTATTTGGTTGCAGCAGTTTTTCTGTTTTATGATACCTATATCAAAATAAATTCAGGGAATGATATGCCCTATTTAACTTTTTTTTTAGGATTGGGTGCTGTTGCTATGTTTTTCTTTAGGAGAAATTTTGCTAAGAAATTTGAAAAAAAAGATAATAATTTAGAAAAAAACAAACTTTAAGCTAAAATAAAAGCGAACTTATTTTATTATTTCATAGATAGTTGTATTTTCGCCAACTGAATTAAAAAATTAAGATATAAAATGGCAGTTTTATCAAAAATTAGACAGCGTTCTCTATTGGTAGCCGGGATTGTAGGTTTGTCATTATTTGCATTCGTAATAGGTGCCTTAATTGAAAATGGGACTTCTATGTTCAGTTCAAGAAATGCAGGTACTATTAACGGTGTAGATATTACTTTTGAAGATTTTAGAAATAAAGTAGATGCTTTACAAAAAAGTCAACAAGGAGTTTCTTTTACACAAGCGGGTAATAGTATTTGGGAACAAGAAATTAGAAGAGTTTTATTAGAAGACCAGTTTGAAAAAACAGGTTTAAGAATTGGGGATGATCAATTGATTAATGTAATTAAAGAAGATCCACAATTTTCTCAAAACCCACAGTTTTTAAATGCAGCAGGCAAATTTGATAAAGCGAAATTCAATGAGTTTTTAAACTCTATGAAAAAGCAGCCTGAATCATGGAATCAGTGGTTGAACTATGAAAAATCAGTAGCTCAGTTTGCAAAAGAGCAAATGTATAATTCAATGGTTAAAGGGGCTTATTATACGACACAAGCAGAGGGTAAGTTTAACTATGAATTAGAAAATAATAAAGTTACATTTGATTTAGTTTCTGTTCCTTATTCAACAATAGAAGATAAGAAAGTGGAATTAACAGATGAAGAAATTATTTCATATATGAAGAAAAATGAGAAGAAGTATAAGGCAGAACCTTCTCGTGAATTAGAGTATGTTGTAATTGAAGATAAACCATCAGCAGCTGATGAAAAAGCAGTTAAGGAGAAAGTAAATGCTTTAATGAACGCTTCAGTAATCTATAATGCTAAGACAGGTAAAAATGATACTGTGGCTGGTTTTCGTAATACATCAAACGTAATTGAGTTCGTAAATGCTAATTCAGATATTAAATATGATTCTACTTATATTGCTAAAAAAGATTTACCAGTAGATCACGCAGAAGCTTTATTTAACACTGCTCCTGGTACAACCTACGGTCCTTATATCTTTGGGCAATACTATTGTATTTCTAAATCTATGGGGAAGAAAGCAGGAATTAATGCTAAAGCGAGTCATATACTATTATCATTCAAAGGTTCAGCTGGTCCACAAGCAAATAGAACAAAAGAAGAAGCAAAAGCAAAAGCAACTGCTTTGTTAGCACAAGCGCAAGCTAATCCAAGTTCTTTCCCTATGTTAGCAATGACTAGTTCAGATGATAATTCTAAACAACAAGGGGGTGATTTAGGTTATTTTTCTAAGGGACAAATGACTAAAAACTTCGAAAACTTTGTGTTTGGAAACCCCGTAGGAAAAATAGGTTTAGTGGAAACAGAATTTGGATACCATATCATTCAAGTAACAGATAAACAAGATGGAGTTCGTTTGGCTACTATTGCTCAAAAAATTCTGCCTTCAGAAGCTACAAGTGATGCTGCATTCGCAAAAGCTTCTAAATTTGAAATATTAGCAAATGAAAAAGGTTTTGACACAGCAGTAAAAACAGAAAAACTAACCGTAGCACCAGCAGCAAGAGTGTTTGCTTTAGATGAAAATATTCCAGGAGTTGGCTTACAAAGAGAAATAGTACGTTGGGCGTTTACAGCAGATAAAGATGATGTTAAACGTTTTCAAACACCCAATGCACATGTTATTGCAAAAATAAAATCAATTAATGACTCAGGCTTAATGTCTATTGAAGAAGCAAAAAATGCTTTTGGATATAAATTAAGAAATGAGAAAAAAACCAAATTAATTGAAGAAAAAATGAAAGGAGCTACTTTAGAAGCTGTCGCTAAAGCAACAGGTTCGCCAGTAAAAGAAGCAAAAGACGTGTCAGCAGCAGGATCTTTCATTGAATCAGTAGGGCCTGAGCCGAAAGTAGTAGGGGCTGCATTTTCATTAAAAACTGGGGTAGTATCGCCTTTGATTGCAGGTAATTCAGGTGTTTTTAAAATAAAAGTAAAAGCAGCTAAAAAGGCAGCGCCATCTAAAGATTTTAAAGAAGTTATAGCACGTTTAGGAAGTCAATCTAAAGGGTCTTCAGCAAGTAGATTAATTTACTTGTTAAAACGTGATGCTAAAATTGAAGATAATAGAGCACAATTTAACTAATAGTCCTAAAACTATTATACATAAAAGAGGTTACCTTTAGGTAACCTCTTTTGTATTATTACAAATCATAAAATCATACTACTATACTGATTTTTATGCCCTCGATTTTAGAAATTGAATAACCATTAGACTTTGTGATAAAAATGAATATAAAACGCTTGAAAATCGGATAGAAAATTACTTTAATACAGCTTAATACCCAGAAAATTAAGCTGTGCCGTAATTATAGCTTATGAATTTTATACAAATGTTTTTCAAAGTGTTTTTAAAGTTTAAATAGTATAAGTTGTGATTTTTGGAAAATTTATTATAAGATATACAAAACATCTAAAACGATAAAAAAAATAAACTTCATTGTCATAAAAGCTTATTGGTTACTTTTTATTTTCATATAAATTTTTAAATCATAAATTGTTATGTGTTGCTGGATAAATTTACAAAAAACACACATGTGTAAATAAAAAAATAAAAAACAAATTACATTTAGTTAAATAATTAAAATATATTATTTAATGCGAAATTTTTAAATTTGCTAATAGAAAAAAAACAAATGTCATTGTATTCTGTTTTTAAACTTATGAACATCAGTTGGTCTGTACAGGTAGTACAAAAAGGAGACACCCTAAACTCCTTAGCTGAAAAATTTGCTACAAAAGACGGAGCCCATCTTCGAGCATCTCACAACCTATATTGCGCTTTAGAAGACTTATTAGAGGCAGAAGTAGCAGCCGGAAAATGGAGTAAAACCTACGACAAAGTAAAAATTTTAGACAAAAAATGCGTTACCGAAATATCCGAATTAATGTGCAGTACAGGAGGTAAAATAACGATTTTAAAACACGGACAACAAAGTCAAAGCAGTAAAAGCCAATCCACGAGAACAACATTTATACAACCCCATTATGAATTTTGAAGAATTTCAAGAAGAAATCAGCAGTAAAAACAACGAAGCTTGGTAATAAAAACACAAATATATAATGAAAAAAGGCATATCCGCAATATCAGGAGTAACCTCGCCCACAGTAGGCGAAAAATACACCTATCACATATCCGAATGGTACCCTAATACCCCGATATCCGAAAGAGAACAAGCAAAGGTTACCTGGGAACTATTCAAAAAAAGAAGCGATGGTAGATTTACCACCACCCATATTAAGAAAAAAGGAGACAGCAGTTTTACCTTTGGCGAATCCTCAGTAGGAGAAACCTACCGATTGGAAGGATA